>JBAXFO010000006.1:0-21298 GCA_037139885.1 Planctomycetota bacterium | reverse complement strand
CGCGCCGGCATACTCATTGACGCCGCTGAGAATGAGGACGCCGGGGCCGAACTTGTGCAGGCCGCCATCGCCATCGACGACGCCCGCAAACGTCAGGCTGTCGCCGGCGTTGGCCACGGTCGCGTCGAGATCGCTGATGAGCTGCACGTGGGCGCCGATCGTGTGCTGGCCGCTGAAGACGTTGACGATGGCGGGATCGGAAGTATTCGTGTTGTCGAAAATGAGCGAGCCGCTGCCGTTTCCCTGGGCGATCTGATAGCCGAGGTTGCCCTGGCCGGGGCTACTGAAGCGGATCCCCGCGAGGCTGGGCGAGACGTTATTGAGCGTGACGAGCGTGCCCGTGCCGGCGCCGTCGAAAATGGCGATGTCGGTCGCTGTGAAATCGTCGAACGTGCCGGGGGCGGCATGGACCGTGTCGGCGTTCGCATCGAAATCGGTCCAGTTCGAACTCGCCTGCGAACCCCAGGCGGCGGGGCCGTTCGCCGTCCAGCGGGCCGCGCCGGAGAACACCGATGCCGAATAGGGGACGTCCACGTTTCGCGGCGCTTCGCCCGAGAGTCCCTCCCCGGTTGCCACTAAAGTGATGATCGTATCGAACTGTCCCGCATCCGTGAACGCCCCGCCGACCGAACGGATGTCCGTCGTCCAACTGCCGTCGAAAACGTTGGCGGGATTTCCATCGGTGACGCCGATGCCGTTCGCGTCCGTGTCGGCGTTGTCGACCACGATGCGCGTGTTGACGTTGTCGGCTCCGGGGCTGCTGAGCGTCGTGCTGGCGGAAACCGTGGCGAACCGATGGACGAGGCCGAACGCCACCGGCGTGGCCGTGACGATGCGATCGGCGACGACGGTCCCGGCGACGTTGATGGTGGCCGATCCGTTGTCGCTCCCCTGGCTCGCCCCCGCCGACGAGGACGCTTGATTGACGATCGTGACCGTTCCAGAGCGGCTGCCGAGCGTCGTCGTCGAAAGCCCGATGGCGACGCCGTTGGCCGTCAGCGAACTGAGCGTGGCCGGGCTGGTCGTCGAGGTCGACGCGCTCCCGGCCGCCGTCACGGTCGCCAACGTGGTCGCCGTTTGCGTTCCTGCTGTGGAGAGGGGGACGTTGAACGAAGGGGACGACAGTTTCATGACCCGGCCGAAATCGTGCCCGATCGTCGTGTTCTGCAGGCTCGTCGTCGGCTGGGTGGGGCCGACCCAGAGCGTCGTGTCGTTTGCCGCGACCAGGCGGATGTTCGTACTCGTCACGCTCCAGGTATATCCACTCGGGGCGGTCGGCAAGATAAAGCTCGTCGGCGAAAGGCCTGCGCTCGTCGCGAAGGTGGCCAGAGTGTACGAACCGGACAAGGCGCCGCTCGTCGACAGGTTGATCGTCGGCAGGCCGGTCGCGATGGTCAGCGTGCCGGCGATCGTCAGGAGATCGGCGGCCGCGCCGTTGACATCGAAGCTGAGAATCGTGCTGCCGTTGATGGTGAGCGTCGACGAGAGCGCGAGAGCCCCGACCGTGCCGAGCGTCCCCGGGGCGATGGTGTTGTTGGCGGCCGCACCGGCGCTGACGCCTCCGGTGACGCTGCCGCCGCCTTGCAGAATCTGCCCGGCGCCGAGAGTGATGGCGCTGCCCGCCAGACCGGTGACATCCAGCGTCGACCCGGCGCCGACGGTGATCACGGGCGAATTCGCGATGTTGTTCCCGACCCCGGCCGCCAGCTTGAGAACGCCCGCCGCGACTGTGGTGGCGCCGGTGAAATCGTTGACCGCATTGCTGAGCTGAATCGTGCCGACATCCGAGACGATGATGCCGCCGGCTCCCTGAACGTTGCCGGTGAAGTCGACCGTCCCGCCGGAGACCGCACGCAACTTCGCGCTGCGATTGAGCTGCAGAACGCCCGACCATGTGCTCGTGCCGTTGCTATCGAGCGAGCCGAGCGTGACATCGCCGCTCGATCCGGCCTGAGCCGTCACGACTCGGCCCATGGCGTACGCTCCCGACGTGCCGTTATCGCTCATGTAAAGGGCGGCGCTCTCCGTGCCCGCGCCTTTGCCGACGACGACGAAACCGTTCGAATTCCCAAGCGGCCCCGCCGAACCCGCGGCCACGCTCGCGCCGAGCCGCAACTCGCCTTCGTTGACGAGCGTGCCGCCGGTGTAGGCGTTGTCGGTATTGGTCAGCTCGAGAACGCCGGGGCCGAGCTTGACGAGATCGATGGCCGCCCCGTTCGACTCGGTAAGCGTTCCGCTGAGGCGCGCGCGGTCGTTGGTGGAGTTGGGATTGTCGTAGACATAAATATCGCGCTGGGCTTTGCCGGCGCCGAGATTGATGTTGCTTGTCAAATTGACGAGGCTATCGGCGGTGGGCGAGTTGAGGGCCAGGTTCGCCCCGGCCACGAGTTGGCCCGTGCCCGCGGTTTGGCTCCAGGACATAGCGCCAAGGTTGAGAGTCAGGTCGCCGCCGCGCGCCGCGAAGCCGCCGCCCCATTCGAAGTCGACATTGCCGTTGGCCGTTCCCAGGGCGAAGGTCGCCGAGCCGCCGCCGGAGAGTTGCAGGATGCCGCCGTTGTTGATGACGAAGCTGGAGGTCGCATTGAAGCCGCCGGCGCCGACGGTGTTGGGAAGATCGAGCACGCCGCCGTTGATGGTGATGCGTCCCGTCGTGCCGTTCGTGCCGCCGCTGAGCACGAGCACGCCATCGCCGCTCTTGGTGATGGCGCCCGAACCCGTGCCGACGGCCGTAGTGATCGTGAGTCGGCCGCCCGCATCGGGAACATGCAGGTACAGCGGAACATTGGCGTTGTTGACGCCGCCGGCTGGCGACAATGTGTAGGAGTTCGCCCCGGGCAGAAGAATGCCGCCGGCGACGAGCGCGTTGGCCCCCGTCAACGATTGCCCCGCGGCGCTGGGGACGATCTTGAGCGTGTTCACGGTGCGGCCGCCGGACGTGTCGCTCCCGGAGATGATGGCGTTGTCGGTGGCGACGGCGGAGGCGTACGTCGCATAGGTCGAGAGCGGCTGGATGCCGTTGGTTGCGTCATACGTCGCGAAGTCCGAACTGTTCGCGAGAGCCCAGCCATAGCGGGTGGTGGCGGAATCTTTTAACACGCCGTTCTGCAAATTGCTCGCCAGGTTGGCCGCAGAGATGTTGGCGAGGAGGATGCGTGGGTTATTGTTGGCGGCGCCGAGCGTTCCCCCCGTGCCGATGAAATCCATCGTCGCGCCGGCGGCGTTCGACCCGGGCGCCAACGAGCTGATGCCGCTGGTGAATGTCACCGTGTTCGAGACGCCTGCACCGCCGTTGTTCGCGACGATCTTCGCATGACCGCCGAGCGTGCCGGTTCCGGCGAAGTTGATGGAAGCGAGCGTGGTTGATGTGCCCGTGGAGGCGTTGCCGATCACGCGGAATGTGCCGCCGCCGTTGATCGCGAGAATCTTGTTCGTGTCAAGGCGAGTCGCGTTGCCGGCAGTGTTGTCGAGAGTGAGCGTCCCGCCGTTCAGCTGCGGCGCGGCTCCGGTGAATTGCGTTCCGGTCAGAGCGCCTGCCAGCGTGATGTTTCCGAGCCAATTTAGAGCGATGACTCCCGCCGTAAAAGAGATTTTCGTACTGCTGAAAGTCTGCGTCCCTTGCCCGCGATAAGCAAGACTGCCGCCGAATGAGAGCGGGGACGTCGTATAGCTATAGGTCGCATCGGTTTGTCCATAGATCGAGTGGCCGGAAACTCCCGCTCCGCTGAGCGTGCCCGAACCTGAAAGCGGACCACTCACAGAATTCGAACTAGCGCCTATGGCGCTAATTTGATAAATCGCTCCGGAACCAATGTTCACCGCCGACATCCCGAGTCCGCCCGCGGTTTGCGACCCAAGATTCAGCGTGCCGCCCGTGATGTTGATCTTGCCGTAAAACGAAAAGTCTTTGCGGGACACGCCAGTGTCGTTCGTGATCGAAAGCTGCCCGCTGCCCGCCTTCGTCCAGACGCCCGATCCCGCCACGCCGCTCGCCACCGTCAAAAACGACGAATTGACGGTCCACGTTTGGTCGCCATTGATCACGACATTGGAATTGATGATGGGCGTGTTGACGCCCGCATTGACCGTCAAACCGTTTGCATACAGGTTCAACGGGCCGTTGCTAAAAGTGAGCGTCGCCGTCGCATCGCGAATCGTGACGCCCTTCGCGGCCTGGGCGCCGTTCAGCGTAACCGTGCCGGTGCCGCCGTTCGTGCCCGCCGAGAAAACGACATCGTCGGCCCGGGTGGTGGCGATGCGAAACGTGTTGGCGACGCCCGCCGAGTCGGTCGTCCAGAAATTGCTCGTGCCCCATGTTCCCGTAGCGGAACTCGATCCCGCCGCGATGCTGTTGGTGTCCCAATAGAGCGTCGCCGGGGCGAGGCGTTCTTCGAGCTGTTCGATGAGTTCCAATCGTTTCGAAGAACGCTTCGCAAGAGGACGTGCGTTCGTTCGCAATGGGGGCGGCAGCGGCATGACGTTTCTCGGCAAGGACAAAGCCGAACGGCGGAGATTCGGGACGCGAGTGGGCAAATCGTACCCTTCCCCTTGCGAAAACGCCAGTAAAAACCCGTGCGTCTCGGCGCCGTACGGGCGGGTCCGTTTGTCCTGGCGTAGGCTCTTCCCGCTTGCGGCCCCTCGAAATCGTGCCGGACCAATTCAACTGAACGCGACGGCGTTTTTTCGTATCCCATTCTCCGGGCGAGTTCATCTGCAGCGGGCCAACTTCCGGAGACTCTCATGACGAAGAAAATTCTCGTGCTCTCGGCAGCCGTCGGAGCGGGACACATGCGGGCGGCCGAGGCCGTCGATCTCGCGTTGCGGCAGGCGCATCCCGATTTCCATGTCGTCAACCTCGATGTCTTAACGATGACCAACGCCCTGTTTCGCCGCATCTATGGCCGCTTCTATCTCGACCTCGTCAACAAAGCGCCGCATGTCCTGGGCTACTTTTACGATTTGATGGACACCCCCAGCAAACTCAACAAACAGAGCGATCAATTACGCCTGATTTTGGAAAAGCTCAATCTGAAGGCGTTCGAGACGTTTCTCAAAAGCGAGCCGTGGGATCTGGTCATCAACACGCACTTTCTCCCCGCAGAGATTCTGGGAGCGTTGCGTAAGAAAAAGTCTCTCGACATCCCTCAGGTGACCGTGACCACCGATTTCGAGACCCATCGACTCTGGGTCAATCCCCCCTGCGAACGTTACTTCACCGCCACCGAAGAAGGCGCCCGCTATCTGCAACACTGGGGCGTTCCCGCCGACAAGACCGAGGCGACCGGCATCCCCATCCACCCCGTCTTCGCCACGAAAAAAGACCACGGCGAATGCCTGAAAAAGCACGGCATCGTCGGCGATCGGCCGATCCTCGTGCAACTGGCGGGCGGCTTCGGCGTCGGCCCCATCGAGAAAATCACCGAGGCGCTGTTGGCGGTCGAGACGCCGATCGATCTCATCGTCGTCGCCGGCAAAAACGAGAAGGTGCGCGAACGCCTCAGCAAGCTGCCGACCCCCGCCCAGCAACGGCTCAAAGTCATCGGCTTCACGAAAGAGATCGACGAACTGATGAACGTCGCCGATCTGGTCGTCTCGAAACCGGGCGGCCTGACCACATCCGAAACCCTGGCCCGCGGCGCGATCATGGTGATCGTCAACCCCATCCCCGGCCAAGAGAGCCGCAACAGCGACTACCTCCTCGAAAACGGCGCCGCCATCAAGGCCAACAACATCGGCACCCTCGCCTTCAAAGTGACCCAACTCCTCGAAGACAAACCGCGCATGGATCTGCTCCGCAAAAACGTCAAACGCATCGCCCGGCCCAAAGCGGCGTTCGATGTCGTCGAAAAGTCCTTGGCGGTGCTCGACTAAATGCTTGTTGGTTCGCGGCTCTCCGCAGGAGAGCGCTGACTCGACGCGCTTTCAGAAATGGCGTGCAGGCAGCGTTCTCCTGCGGAGAACCGCGAACTTGGGCGTTAATACGGGGGGTACAAGTGATAGAGCATCGCGTACACGATCACGCCCGTAATCGAAACGTAAAGCCAAATCGGCAGCGTCCAGCGGGCGAGTTTGACGTGGCGGGCGAGTTGATTCGTTAGCCCCCGATAGGTCGTGATGATCGCGAGGGGGGCGACGGCCACGGCCAAAATCGTGTGCGTGAGCAGGATGGCGAGGTAGACCATGCGGATGCCGCCGGGGCCCACAAAACGTGGCGAGACGCCTCGCAGAATCACGAAGTGATAGTAAAGATAACTCGCGAGAAACACGCTCGAACAGGCGAACGCCGCCAGCATACACGTCTTGTGCAGCCCGATTTTGCGGCGGCGAATGGCCACATAACCGATCACGAGCAAGAAAGCCGCGGATGCGTTGAGCGTCGCGTTGACGGCAGGCAACACATAACGTTCGCTGGCCAAACCCTTCATGCGTTCGAGGAGGGGCGACACGTTCGCCGGGTCGCGGCCGTCGATCATGCCGACGATATTGCCTTCACGATCGACGACGAGCAAATTGAACGCATGCGTGATTTGCTGTTCCTTGGGAGCGGCGGGATCCTTGAAGGCGGCCTGGAAGAAGGATTTCTGCACGACGTCGTAAACATCGGTCGGCGCGCCGGTGAGGAAGGTCCACTGACCGGGCTCGGCCTGGAGATCGCGGGCGAAGAGCGCAAGCGTTTCGGGGGTGTCGACTTCGGGGTTCACCGAGATGCTGACGAGGGCGAGATCGCTTTTGCCGCGGATGGCGTCTTGCAGGGCCTTCATGCGGGCGACGGTTTTATCGCAGCCCTGGGTGCAGGTGGTGAAGAAGACGTGGGCGATCCAGACTTTGCCGCGGAGTTGAGCAGGCGTGAAGGGTTTGCCGTTTTGGTCGGTGAGCGTGAAGGGCGAGACCGCGGCGATCGGCTGGAACAGTTTCGGCAGATCCTCGGCACGAGCCGAGGCGGGCAAGAGAGCGTTGATGAGAGCGACGATGAGGAGGAGCCAACGCATCGGCGGCAGTCCGTTCGGTGATGAGGGTTGCGCGGCGTTTGCGCGGCAGCGTCGCGCAAGGTCGTTACGGCGCCACATCGGGAAATTGGTGCCACGCCAGGGCGCCGTCGATCGACAGGATGATCACCGTCATCACGCACATGATGAGCACCGGAATCATGATCGCAGCGACCTTTTTCCAGTCGCTATTCAGATGCATGAAGATCACGATGACGAGAGCCGCCTTGATGACGGCGACAAAGCTGATCAAGGCCGCGCTCAGCTGCGTTTGGCCGAGAGCGGTGTTGAAGACGAAGGAGATCGCCGTGCACACGCAAAGCGCGATGAACACGGACCAATAGGTTTTGTAATGCCCTTGTTCCTCGGCGGAATAAGGGGCGGCGGTTTGAGTCGTCGGTTCCGACATTGTGCAGACCTTATCTTCAAGAGGAACTTAAACCAGGTACAACAGCGGAAACAGGAAGATCCAGACGATATCGACGAAGTGCCAGTAAAGGCCCGTGTTTTCGACGAGGCCGGCATGCTGCGGCCCGAAATTGCCGCCCATGTACATGACGATCATCACGCCGAAGACGATCAGTCCGCCGAGAACGTGGAGGGCATGGAAACCGGTCATGGCGAAATAGCACGACGCCCAGAGATTGCCCCAGGGGATCGAATACGCCAGATGCAGATGCGAGTCGACGTCGAGGATGCCTTCGATGGATTTCAGAGGCTGCCCCGAGGCGTCGGCGGCTCCCTTGGGAAGATCGATCGGCTTGACGTTCTTCGTGCCGACCACGCGTTCGTTCACCTGCTTGGGGCTCAGCTTGTTGAGCTTGATGTCTTCGAGCAGGGCCACGCACTTCTCCTTGGCGACGCCGCTGGCCTGGTCCTTCTCGACGATGTGCTCGAGCTGTTTGCGGACATGGTTGATGTAGCGGTAGCCGTTGGGGCCGTCGAGTTGCTCGAAGATGCGGCCCGGGAGAATCTCGTGCTCGAACTTTCCCTTATATTCGAACGCCTTGACGCCGAGGAACAGCGTTCCCAGGCCGAGCGTGAGGGCGATATAGCGGATGGCGCGTTTGGCGTCGCCATGATGCAGGTAATGGTGGGCGAGCACGACGAAGAAGCTGGAAAGAATGAGCACGAAGGTGTTGCCGGCCCCGATCCATTCTTGCAGGTGAACGGCGTGCGGCGTCGGCCAGGGGTTCGTGCTCGGGTTGGGCTGGCCATTGCGGAGAATCATGTACGTGCCGAGCAGGGCGGTGAAGAACATGATTTCCGTGACGAGGAACAGCCACATGGCGAGTTTCCCGTTGGGCAGCGGAATGCCCATCAGGATTTCGTTTTCGTCGGCGGCGTGCGGTGCGGCGCTCATCGTTCAACCTTTCCACTCAAGCGATAACGATCAACAGACTTCGCAACAGACCTCGGCGAACCCATCACGGCTGCACGGCCATGGCGGCGCTGCCGATCCAGTTCTCCGCCAACAGCAGGGCGAAGATCGCCGGCAAATACAGGAGCGACGTGTGCAACACGCGCCGCGCCTGGTACTGAGATTTCTCGTAAGCAAAACCGACCGTCGACGCCAGGAACGATAATCCCAGAAAGATCGCCCCGATCGCATACATCGGCCCCGCAGCTCCGATGAGCACAGGCCAGAGACTGACGAGCGTCAGCGTCCAGGCATAGGTCATCATGTTGCGGGCCGTGGCCCGGCCTTCGAAATCGGCGACCGGCAACATCCGCAAGCCGGCCCGACCGTAATCGTCGCGATAAAGCCAGGCGATGGCGAGGAAATGCGGAATCTGCCAAAGGAAGACGATCGCGAACAGCGCGAGGCCTTCTTGATCGAGCCGGCCCGTCACCGAGGTCCAACCAATCAGCGGCGGCAAAGCGCCCGGGACCGCGCCAATGAGCGTGTTCAGCGTCGTTTTGCGTTTGAGCGGGGTGTAGATGCCGACATAAGTCACCAGCGTGATCGCGGTCATCAAAGTGGCCAGCGGTTGGTGCACGGCAAGGAGCATGTACCCCAACCCGCCCACGCCCAACGCCATGCCGACGATCAAGACTTCGGTGGGCGACATGCGGCCCGAAGGCAGCGGCCGGCTCTCGGTGCGGCGCATCAGGCCATCGGTGTGGCGTTCGAGATATTGGTTGAGCGAATTGGCCGAGCAGGCGACCAGGCCGACGCCGATCAGCGTGTGCAAAAGTTGGCCGAGATCGGGAGCGCCGCGCTGGGCGAGCAAAGCCCCGATGGCCACGGTGAAGAGGACCATCACGGCGATGCGCGGCTTGGCGAGGGCGGCGATGTCGGCCGGCCAATTGCGCTGCAGGGGCAGAGGACAGGTTTCAGCCTTCAAGAGCCACCCCCGGCTTGATGGCCGTTTCAACATCCAAGGACGAAACATGCACGGGCGCCCAAAACGCCTTGACCGTGAGCGCGACCATCGTTGCGAAAATGAAAGCGCCGACGACATAATGCGCCGAGCGCGTCAGTTGCATGGCCGCCGATTCCTCGAGCGCGGCTTGAGGATAAAAATGTCGTTTCATCCACGCCATCCACGCTTCGGCCCCGAGCAGCACTTGCACCGTGAGCAACGCCATCAACACGCGCGACAGGGTTTTGAACGATTCGTAGTTGGCTTCGCGGGCGTATTTGATCACGACCCAAACGAACGAGAACACCACGAACGCTCCGATGAGGTGCAAGCGCCCGGCGACGAGCAAATCTTTGTGGCGAATGAAGCCGCCGAAGACGATCTGGGCATAGGTGGCCGCGACGGTCGCCAGGCTCCAAATCCGCAACGTCCGCAATTTGTCGGCCTTCGCTTCGCCCACGCTCCAATCCCGCGCGGAAGCGAGCGCCAGAGTGAGCAGCACGGACAGGACGATCGGGGCGAACGACCCATGCACCAATGCGGCGGAGTTGCCGAAAAGAGCGTGCAGCTGGATTCGGAAGATACCGAGCAAACCCTGGACGATGACCGCCGTCAGGGCGAAGGCGCTCAGGACTCGTACCCAACCGCGCGAGTCGCCCCAAAAAGCGGCAGCCAACGTGGCGATCGCCAACATGCCGACGATCCAGCCGACCTGGCGATGGCCGTGCTCGATCAGCCAGCCCATGCCGTGGTTGTTCATCCACTCCACGCCGAAGTACCAGGGGGAACGAAGGGCGACTGGATCGACCATGCCGACGCCCTTCGACGTGACCTCGGCCCCCAAAAGGATCAGGGGCAGCGCGACCACAACGGTGGCGATCGCGAGGAGGTGCGTCGCGCGGGATGCAACAGGGCGTAGCGCCAACTCGGTCATTCGGTCCTTTTCAGTTCTTCGGACGAGGCTACCTATACGGGTGACGGATCATGCAGGTCAGTGGGCGGTTTCCGGCAAGGGGCCGGTGTATTTGGTGGTTTGCATCACGTGGTCGCCGTCGACGCCTTCGAGTTCGCCGTAAACGTACGGGCCGTTGTAAACGATCGGGATCGTCTCGAAGTTGCCGTGGCCGGGAGGGGTCGGGGCGGTCCATTCGAGGGTGTTGCTCTTCCACGGATTGCGGTCGCTGGTCCGCTTGCCGAAGAAGAGGCTGCCGAAGAAATTGAACACGAAGATCAATTGCGAAGCGCCGAGCAAAAGGGCGCTGATGGTGACGAACTGGTTCAGCGCCAGCAGCGGGCTTTCGTGGGCGGCGAGGAGCACATCGGGGATGCGGCGACGCATGCCGGCGGTGCCCAGAATGTGCATCGGGAAGAACGCGCAGTTGCCGAAGATGAACGTCAGGGTGAAGTGGACCTTGCCCCAGTTATCGTTCATGAAACGGCCGAACATCTTCGGATACCAGTAATAGATGCCCGCGAAGATGCCGAACAAGCTGCTCGTGAAAAGCACATAGTGAATATGGGCCACGATAAAATACGTGTCGTGAATGAAGATATCGACGGGCGTGGCGGCCATGAAGATGCCCGACAGACCGCCGATGATGAACAGCGACACGAACGCCAGAGCGAAGAGCATCGGCGTCGTGAACTGAATATTGCCCTGATAGATCGTGCCCAGCCAGTTAAAGACCTTGATGGCCGAGGGGAGCGCGATCATGACCGTGGCGACCATGAAACCCGTGCCCAGGCGGGGATCCATGCCCGATTGAAACATGTGGTGGCCCCACACGATGAAGCCCAGGCCCGCGATGCCGGAAATCGAATAAACCATGGCCCGATAGCCGAACAACGGCCGACGGGCGAACGTGGCGATGATGTCCGACACCATGCCCATCGAGGGCAGAATCATGATGTACACGGCCGGGTGCGAATAGAACCAGAACAGATGCTGCCAGAGCAGCGGTTGCCCGCCGCCCGAGCCGGTGAAGTAGTTGCCGAAATTCAAACCCGCGGGGGGCAGGAAGAACACCGTGCCGATCGTCTTGTCGAGCAGCTGGAAGATGATGGCGACCGTGAGAACGGGCAGAGCGAAGGCTTGCAGGATGGCGGTGATGAACATCGCCCAGATCGTCATCGGCATGCGGAACAGCGTCATGCCGGGAGCCCGCATGTTGATGATCGTGGTGATGTAATTGACCGACCCCATCATCGACGACACGCCGACAAGCAGCAGAGCCACGAGCCAAAGAATCTGCCCCATGCCGGCGTTGGGAGCGGCGGGCGATCCGAAACCCTGACCCCAAGGGAGCATCGCCGACGCGAGCGTCGGATATGCCGTCCAGCCCTGGCCGGGGGCGCCGCCGGAAACGAAGTACGCTGCTAAAATCGCGACGAACGAGGGCCACATGAACCAGTACGACAACATGTTGAGCACGGGGAACGCCATGTCCTTGGCGCCGATCATCAGCGGGATCGTGAAGTTCCCGAACGCCCCGGTGAGGAACGGGATAATGACGTAGAAAATCATCACGCTGGCGTGCATTGTGAAAAACATGTTGTAAGTTGTTTCACTGATGCGGCCGCCGTTGTCGAGAAAGTATTCCCGAAGGAACGGAATCTCGGCATGCGGCCAGGCAAGCTGGATGCGCACCAGCAACGCCAGAATGCCGCCCACGCCGAGAAAAATGATCGACGTGAACAAAAACTGGATGCCGATGATCTTGTGATCTTGCGAAAAAAGATACTTCCCGAGAAACCCCGGCTCATGATGAGCATGGGCGGCGGTCGTCGTCGCGGCGGAACTCATATCGATCTCCTCGGTCGGTGAACTTGTGTCGCGGCATGCCCGGCGCTACTGAGCGCTCGCGGTCTTCGTCGCAAATTGCGCGTCCTGCGCCTGAATCAACCAGTTGAAAAAGTTTTCCTTCGAATCGTGCACATAGACGCGCCCGATCATGCGGCCATGGCCCCAGCCGCACAGCTCCGCACAGGGAATTTCCCAGATATTCGTCTGGCCCGGGATCTGCTTGTTGGCCGCATCGAGGTTCGCCTTGATCGGCTTGAACCACACGGGAATCTGCTTGCCCGGCAGCGTGTCTTGCTTCACGCGAAACTGCGGCAGATTGAAGCTGTGCAGCACATCGCGAGTGCTGACATGCACCAGCACGGGATGATTGTTCCAAACGTGCAGTTCGTTGACGACGTGAATATCCGAGCTTTGCTTGCGGCCCGCGAACGATTTCATGTCGGCGATGACGTCCTTGTCGTCTTTCTTATCCATCCATTCCTTGAGGCGCTCGACGCCCGGATAGCGAAAACGCCATTCGAACTGCCGGGCCGAAAGTTCGATCTGCACGGGCGTTTCGCCCTGGAAGATCGCCTGCTGCCGGGAACGATATTTGATCTCGGCCCACGTGCTGATTTGGGCGAATGCGATGTACAGCAGCAACGCAGCCGGCACCACCGTCCAGGCCATTTCGATCTTGTGCTGATTGTTGAGCACATTCGTGACGGGCTTGAGCATCCAGTGAACTTCGCTCTTGGCCGGCTTCTGTCCCGGTTCGGCGGCAAAGCGGGCCATGAAGAGGACCAGGATCGTCTCGGTCAAAATGAAGAAGAAACTCGTGATGCCGAGGATGATGTAGAACAGCGTATCGACCGACCCGGCATGCGACGACACCCCCTCCGGCAGCCACCAGCCGACGAAGGGAGCGATGATGAACAACCCGGCGCACGCCAGCATCGAAACGCCAAAAAGGAGAGCCCACTTCATTCCCACAGTCGTCTCCTCGTCAAAAATCGCTCAAAATCGCAACCGCTGCTGAACCCCGGAAACGCCCGCAACTCAGTCGATGTTGATGCCGAGCTTTTCACGCATCGCGGGGTAAGGCAACACCTGAATGAAGTTCACCAGATCCCAAACGGCGTTCGGGTTCGTTTTTTCGTTCACGCCGAAGGCCGGCATATTGGAGCCATTGATGCCCGAGTGGATGCGGTAGTAAACATCCGTCGGCCGGCGGCCGCCGCGATAAATGCCATTGGTCAAATTGTTCGGCTTGGCGAGCGTGCCCCAGCTATCCCATTTGTACATCGACTGCCGGCCGAAGTTCACATGGCAGCTCACGCAATTGAGCCCCTTGGCACCCGGAGCCTTCTCTTCGTTCCCCATGAAATAATGATAGCCGCGCTGGACCGATTCCTTGTATTCGGGATTATCCACGCCCTCGGGGAACGGATAGGGACGAACCTTGATCGCCCGGGTCTGCGACTTTTCCCATTTCTTCACGGTGATGTCGAAGATCTTCTTCATATATTCGGGAAGCGTATCTTCGACGTCGAGAGCCAGAGCCGAGTCGAAACCGGTCTTGATGGTGTCGAACTCGGTTTGGCCGCGAATGGAAAGATGGATCACGTAGCTGACGAGGGCGTCGATCTTTTTGCCGTCGAGCAAATTGAACGCGGGCATGGCCGTGCCTTCGACGCCATGCACCAGGGTGCGTTTGAGATCTTCGCGGCGCGGCGGCAGGCCCGATTGCCCGCCGGCCACCTGATCGACCGATTGAAACTTGAACAGGCCCTGGCGGAAATCGCGGGGATGGGGATTGACCCATTTCGCCGTCACGCCGCGGCCGTCGCCGTTGACGCCATGGCAGTGCAGGCAGTGAATGCGATAAAGAGCGCTCCCCTCGGCCAGCTTTTCGTTTTCCAGGCCCAAAGAGACCAGGGCGTCTTTGACGCGCGGGCTGCGGGGGGTGCCGAACCAGGCATCGAGCGTTTCCTTCATTTCCTTCTTGTTGTCGGCGTCGATCAAGGTCGGATCGCGGAGGATGTTGTTGGCGATGATCTTGTCGCGGAAGGGAAACATGGGATTGACGGGGTTCGACAGATCGCTCATCGACATGATCGGAAACACGCCAGGGCGGTCCGGGTCGACTTGATCGTCGCCGAATTTGTCGCTCATCGCGAGAGGATCGGTGCGAAGCGTGTATTGCACGAGGGTGGAATACGCGTCGTCGCAGCCGATGAGCGAGAGCGAACCCGCCAGCACGAGAAAGACGCCGGCGAAATAACGGGAGTTGGCACGTGTCGTCATTTCAATCATCTCAGTATGCTTGATCGGCTCAGAGCCGAGCACACCGCCTCCTGGATTGCGAGCCGTCCGATTTTCGCAGCAGCGCGAAATCGGTTCTTCGCCCAAGAATCGTTGGGATACTCTATTTTCTAGACTTCCGCTCCCTACCGTCAAGCAGACAACCGCCTACCGCAAAGTGCATGCTGGCTGCGGAATAAGTCATTCTCCGACGCCTGCGCAGCGAGTTTGTGAAAAAAAGCACGAATTGAAGCGATTTGCAAGGGCGCAAGCCCCGGCGCGGCCGCGCCGAATCGAGCCCGAGTTTTTCGCAAAATTTTTTCCAGCCGCGCCACGACCCCGGTTCATAAATCGGACATCATGCTCTACATCATGGCGAGAATGCTCCAGCTGCTCGGGATGACGTTGCTGATTCTCGGCAGCGCCGGCAACATGGCCGAACGAATCTCGGTGTCGGCCATGTATCAATTTCTGTTCGCCGGCATTGGCTTGTTCATCGTGGGATATGGACTCCAACAATATTCCCGGCCCAGTTAGCGGCTCTCCGCAGGAGAGCGCTGACGGTACGCATTTGCAGAGTCGGCGTACAGCCAGCGCTCTGCTGCGCAAAGCCGCCAACCCCAAAAATATCGGGGGATCTTGTCAACGCCCCATCAATGCCCTAAAAAAACCGACCAGAGACAACTGCGACGTTCATTAAGGGCGGATCCCATGTACGCTATTTTCGAAGACGGCTCCCACCAGTATCGCGTTGAAGAAGGCGATGTCGTCAAGGTTGACTACCGCGACACCCAGATCGGCGCCAGCGTCGAATTCGATCGCGTGCTCCTGACCGGCTCGGAAGGCGAGACCAAGATTGGGCAGCCGACGCTCGCCGGGGCGAAGATCGTGGCGGAAGTCGTCGAACTGCCGAAGACGAAGACGTTCATTCAACACTTCCGCCGCCGCAAGAACTACCGCCGCCTGCGCGGGCACACCCAGCCCTTCACTTCGGTCAAGATTCAGAAGATCGTCGTCTAACGACATCCCGGGCAGCTGCCGCCCGCGCTTTGGCGGGCGGCTTTCGGTTCCATGCATTTTTCGCTTCTTGCTTGTTGCCCTTTCTCCTCGTTCGCCGCATACTGAACATTGATCCATTCTCCGAACCTCGATTTTTTCCCTCAGGAGATGTCGTCATGGCCCGGCGTGCGCTGATTCCCGCGTTGCTCATCCTTGCGTTTCCCGCCCTGGCGATGGCTCAAGGGACCGAGCAATACCTCCCTTCCGGCAGTCAGATTTTCTTGCAAATCGACAGCTTTCAAAAAACGAAGGCGGCTTACGAACGGACCGTGCAGGGAAAAATGATGCAGGGCGACACCGGCAAGGCCCTCAAAGGCCTGTACGCCTGGGCGCTCGAAGCGGGCGAGGCCGCCGCGGCCATGCACGAAATGCCGACGAAAGAAGACATCGCCCTCATCAAAGACGGCCTGCAACTCATCGAACGCGTCGGCGCGGAAGGTATGGCCCTGGGCATCGAGCTGAGCCAGGCGTGGCCGCCGGAAGGACGCATCGTCGTCGTGCTTCCCAAGGTCGCCATGGGGCCGGCGAACATCGTGAAGTTCATCGAAGACGTTCGCGCTCGGGCGCGCGAGGCCGGGGCCGAGGCGAAGTTCCAAGTCAAAAAGCTCAACGGCCGCGACGTGAACTCGGCCGAACTGCCGTTCGTCCACGTCGACTGGTGGACCGAAAAGGACGATTTCATTCTCACCATCGGTTCGGGCGAAGCCGACGCATACATCAAGCAACTCGACGCGAAAACCGCCGGCCTGGCCGCCAACCCGACCTATAAGAAGTTGCTTGAAGTCGGCGATTTCCCGACGCGCAGCCGTTCGTTCGTCGATGTCCCCAGCATCGCCCGAACGGTCGACAAGGTCTCGCCCGAAGCCGCCCGCACCGTCGATGAGCTCGGCCTTCGCGGCCTGGGAGCGATTTTCTCCATCTCCGGTTACGATGGCCCCGCCCAGCGCACGCTGACCGAAATGGAAACGATCGGCGCTCGCAAAGGCCTCCTCGCCGCGATGTCGCATACGAAGATTTCCCTGAAGGATCTGCCGCCGCTGCCCAGCGACATGACGACCTTCAGCGCCGGCAACACCAACTCGGGCAAGGTTTACGACAGCATTCTCGGCGTCGTCGAAAACATCGGACGGATTTATGTCCCCGATCAAGTCGACAACGTCAAAGCCGGCATCAAAGGCTTCGAAGACATCATCGGCGTCGATCTGAAGAAGGACCTCTTCGATTCGTTCGACGACCTGGCGGTGCAGTATTCCAGTCCGTCCGAGGGCCTGTTAGGCCTGGGAGGCGCGACGCTGTTCAAGGTGAAGGACGAAGCGAAGCTCAAGAAGGCGATCAAGGCGATCGCGGCCGCGTTGCCGCAAATTCCGGGGGTGGAATCGTCGATGAAGAAGCGCACCTTCCGCGGCGTCGAAATCCTCGAATTCCATGCGAACACGCCCGGCAGCTTCACCGTGCCGAGCTTCTGCGTTTATAAGGGCTATTTCGCATACGCCAGCTATCCCCAGCAAGTCCAGGGTTACATCCTACGCGTCGAGGGGACCCTGCCGAGCTGGAAGGCGGACGAACGGCTGACAAAAGCGTTGGCGGCGTTCCCTAAAGAATTCACCGGCATCAGCTACTCCGATCCGCAACCGGCCGTGCAAGCCATCATCGCCGCGGCGCCGATGGCGATTTCGGTCTTGAACGGTTTCACCAAGCTGCTCCCCGGGCTCGAACCGTTCGATATCTCGCAGATTCCGCATGCCCAGGAAGCGACCTTGGCGTTGTTTCCGAACTTGAGCGTGACCACCGATGACGGCAAAAAGATCCGCATCGATTCGCGAGCAAGCATCGGGAATTAAATGGTTCGCGGCTCTCCGCAGGAGAGCGCTGCCATGACGCGCCTTCGGTAAGTGCGTTGCGTCGATTGTCGCCCAGTCGCCGTAACCGTACGTGCGTTGCGGCAGCGCTCTCCTGCGGAGAGCCGCGAACGCATCATTCGGCTTCCGTCAGCACGACGCGAAATCCAATATTGGGACTCGAAAAATCGGCCGGGAAGTGATTGCGGGCGGCCGAGCGGCACTCGCGAGCCGTGTTCGTCCAACCGCCGCCGCGAACGACGCGCTCGTTGGCGTCGGCGGGCCCTTGAGGATTCGCCTTGGGGCTTTTGCGGTAGTAATCAACGGCGTAGCCATCGCTGCACCATTCGGCGACGTTGCCGTGCATATCGTAAAGGCCGAAGGCGTTGCTGCGATAGCCGCCGGTTGACGTGGTGGCGCGGAGGAAGGGGCCCATGCGGCCATTGCCGAGCGGGGCGATGCCGTTGAAATTGGCGTCGTGAGAGCTAATGTCGTGGCCGAAAAAAAGGGGCGTCGAGGTGCCCGCTCGGCACGCCCATTCCCATTCCGCTTCCGTCGGCAGACGATAGGCGAATTTGCGCGTCTTCTCCGCATCGCGAGCCGAGAGCTTGGCGCAAAACTCGACCGCTTGATTCCAGGTGACCGATTCGACGGGATGCACAGGCGCTTCCTTGGGGCGGACGTTGCCTTTGCCCGGCCCGGAGCCGGAAAAGAAACTGGGATTCACCCCCATCACCTGCTCGAACTGCCGCTGCGTCACTTCATACGCGGCCATGTGAAAAGGCCTCGCGATCCGCACCATGTGCGGCGTCTCGTCATCGCGGCGAAATTGTTCGCTTTCGGCCGAGCCCATTTTGAATGAGCCGCGGGGAATCAGGACGAATTTCATCCCGAGAGAGTTGACGATTTCGTCGCCCGATTGGGCGCCCGAAGCCGCGAGGCCGAAAAGCCCCGCCGTCAACGCTCCCAATGCCAGCACGAGCGGTCGCAGCCAATCCATGTCTCTGTTCATGACCAATTCCTGACCCGTTCCGTGTCATGGTGCATCGACGAGGGCAGCGACTCGAACTCGATGATGCGGACGCGAAACGCACGAACGCGCGCTTGATCGCTTACGCGATCGTACTAAAAATGAGGCCTTGAGCGTAAGCCCAATTTTTTCTTAAGGACGATTTTTGTTATCCGTCTCATGACATGGATCGCTTACTCGACATACGACTTGTTGGCCGCGGCGACGCCTGCCCCGGGTTGAACTTTGTAGCCCACGCGCATCAGGCATTGTTCGAGCGCGGCCAACGCCAAGAGCACGCAACTCGGCCGGCTGTTGTAACCCATGATGCCGATGCGCCACACCTTGCCTTTGAAATCGCCCAGACCGCCGCCGAATTCGATGCCGAAATCGTCCAGCAGACGCTTGCGCACCGAAAGATCGTCGATCCCGGCCGGGATCTTGACAGCGTTCAGTTGCGGCAGTTGATGCCCCTCGACGGCGGAGTAATCGAGCCCCATGGCGAGCAATCCGGCCTTCAAAGCCCGATGGTTTTTGAGATGCCGATCCCAGCGCGGTTGCAATCCTTCTTCGAGTAAAATGCGCAAACCTTCGCGCAGCGCGAAGAGCATCGTGATGGGGGCCGTGTGATGGTAGAACCGATCCTGGCCCCAATATTTCTGCACGATCGACATATCGAAATACCAGCTTTGCACCGGAGTCTTGCGTTTCGCGATCGCTTCCAGGGCGCGCGGACTGAACGAGATCGGCGACAAACCCGGAGGACACCCGAGGCCCTTCTGGGTGCAGCTGTAGACGGCATCGATGCCCCAGGCGTCGATCGCCAGCGGCACGCAACCCAGCGAGGTGACGGCGTCGACCAAGAGCAGCGCGTCGTTGGCGCGGCAGATCTTGCCGAGTTCTTCGAGCGGCTGCCAGGCGCCGGTCGACGTCTCGGCATGCACGATGCCGACGACCTTGGGTTTGTGCTTCTTGATCTCCGCTTCCAGTTGGTTGAGATCGAAAACCTGGCCCCACGGAGCGTCGAGGCGAATGACTTCGGCGCCCGTGCGCGAGCCGACTTCGACGAGACGGTTGCCGAAGAAGCCCTTGACGCACGCCAGCATTTTGTCGCCCGGCTCGAGCAGGTTGACGAGGCAGGTTTCCATGCCGGCCATGCCCGTTGCGGAGATCGACAGCGTCATCGGGTTTTTGGTCTGATACGCTTGCCGGAGCATGTCCTGCACTTCGTTCATCAAGACCAGAAACTGCGGATCGAGATGCCCCATGAGCGGCGTGCTCATGACGGTGAGAACGCGCGGGTGCACGTCGCTCGGTCCGGGGCCAAGCAAAAGTCGAGGCGTCGGCGTCAGTTGGCCGGGAAGAGACATGAGCGAACTCCGTTTGAGGAAGCGGGCTGTCGTTTGTTGTACGAAACGAAAACGCCCGCGGCGATTCGCCGCGGGCTCATCCGAGTTGACGCCTTGGGCGTCGCCGAACGCGACCGCTCATCGGTCGGTTTGGAGATTACTGCTTTTCGCTTTCGCTTGCGGGAGTTCCGGTGTTGAGAGCGACGTCGAAATTAACGAGGGCCGAGTGCAAGGCGCGATAGCCCGCTTCATCGCCGGCGGCGGCGGGGGCGAAGCGGAGGCCGTTGGCCACGAGGTAATCGGCGACTTCCTGCATCGACTTACCCCCTTGAATGAAGCGCGTGAACTTATCTTGCACGGCCATTTGGCCTTCTTCGATGCCCTGGCGAGCTTCGCGGAAATCGCTCAAAAAGCGATCGGCTTCCAGGTATTTCCCTGAGGGGATGTCGTTGATCTTCTTGGCGAGATCCTTCTTGATGTCATCCATGCGCTGATTGATGTCGGCGAGAACCTGGACGTCGACCTTCCCGGCCGCGGCATTCGCGACGACAATCTGCACCTGTTTTTCCAGAGCCCTCCGCTGATCGACGGGCACGAGATCGGTGAGGGCGACCGGCCAGACAAACTTGCCGTTGTTGCGAAGCAGACCGACGCCCGCGTTCCGCGTGGTGACGTTCAGCTGTTTCAACACATCGTCAGAAAGCTGAATCGGGTTTTCGAGGTTCGCCTTCTTGAGCGGGAAGGTGCGAACGTCGTCGAGCAGGATGTTGAGCGATTTGCCGCTGACGATTTCGACCGGGTTCGAACTGCTCTGGATGCGTTTGAGCGTGTTGCGGGCGACCTTCTTCTGTTCGTCGGCGAAGGTCGGCGTGTTGGCCCGAACGTATAGATCGAAATCGAAACGGCGGCGAGCGGTGTCGATCTTCGCCTGCATGGCTTGCTCGCGGAGAATGCGCGATTGTTCCTGGCTGATGATCACGGTGCTGTAGCCGCGCAAGAGTTCGGCTTCGCCGTAAAGGACGCTCCCCGCGCCGAAGCCCGACAGGGGATTGAAGAACGGCGAATAGGGATTGGTGAACGCATTGGGGCCGACGACGCCGCCGCCGCCCGCGTAGGGATTCGTCAACGCCGAGACGGAGGGAGCATAGGGATTCATCCCACTGCCGTAAAGACCGGGATTGCGCCCCGCCGCCTGGAAGTTGTTGAGCATGTTCTGTTGTTGCGTCATCAAGTAGGGGCTTTGCGCCCCGGCGGTCGATGCGGCGGCGCCGCTGATGATGCTCAGAAACGTCATGGAACGAAGAAGTGTCATAATGAGGCCTCGCCGAAAAGAGTCCGACGGCGAACCCGCAAGTCGGCGCGCCGCCGCGAAAGGTCGGATGCTGTCCGTTAATCTTAGACCAATTTTTTCAAGACTCTAGGCGAAAATTCGCGATTTATTTGTTCGCGGCTCTCTAGGCCCCAACATTGTTCTTAGACCCGCCTTCGAAGCGTCATTTCAACCGCCAAGACGCCAAGGAATCGCGAAGCCAGGCTTTGTGTATTCTGTATTTTTGGCGATCTTGGCGTCTTGGCGGTAAATTTTGAATTTATAAAAGGCGTACCGTC
>JBAXFO010000005.1:0-21724 GCA_037139885.1 Planctomycetota bacterium | reverse complement strand
AGGGTAACGAGCGGGATGCCCGCCCGGGACATTCGCAAGGCGTACACCGAGCTCATTCGCCGCTTCAAGCCCGAACGGTTCCCCGATCAATTTCGCCGCATCCGCGAAGCGTACGACCAAGTGCTGCGCAGCGAGCAATGGCGCGCCCTGGCGCCGCCGCTTGAACCCGAGCAGCCGCCGCCCCCTGCGCCCCCAGAGCCTCCGATCTCCGATCTCACGCTCGATGACGAGGAGCCGGAAGAACTCCCGATTCCCCGCAGGCCGGAGCCGTCGGCCGACCTGGATCGGGAGGATCTCTGGGACGCTGCCTGCGCCGGCGAACACGAACGCGTTTATCGAAAGCTTCGCGACGAGGTTCAGCGCGGCGGCGCGGGCGAGGAGGTTTACCTCCAGCTCTACTGGCTGCGCGTCGCTTTTCCCGAGGTCGATTGGGATGTCAAACCGATCGATTGGGCGATCAAGGCGATCGCCGGGGGCCATGAGAATGGGCGGGCGCTCGAACTCGTTTATGCCGAGCTTTTGTACCGTCGGGAATTATGCCGCGATCCGGGCCTGGTG
Organism: Planctomycetota bacterium; assembly: GCA_037139885.1. Lineage (GTDB taxonomy): Bacteria > Planctomycetota > Planctomycetia > Gemmatales > Gemmataceae > JAIEPT01. The sequence continues at coordinate 21,166 of JBAXFO010000005.1, read as the reverse complement.
CAACTTTCCGAGCGCGTGCACAATGCCGACGTGGCGGCTCGCCTCTACGAACTCCGCTGGCGGGCGGCCCTGAACTTCGGTCAGTGGAGCCTGGTTCTCGAAGATCTCGCCCGAGCGCGCCGGCGGCTTTACGATCATCCGCAATCGATGGTGAGTTTGCTGGCTTGGTTGTCGGGGCATATGGCATGGTCGAGCGAGGACCACGTCCAACGTGCGTTTCGCCAGTGCCGGAAGGAACTCGAATCGCTGGCGTCGGGAAATCGTCAGCTCGACTACATGATGGAACGGATCGATTTCCTCATCGAGCTCGCGGAACAATGGCGGGCCATGCCGCACACGAAGCTGCTGCATCGCGCGATCTACGAACTCTTGCCCATCACCTGGATCGGCACCCTCGGCCAGGTTCGTTGGCGGATCTTCGGTCTCTATCAGGCGATCGTAAGCGATGTGCACAACGGGCTGGATTCGCTCGACGTTCTTGCCCAGTCGTGGCCGATGGCGCTCGCTCAAGTGGTCATGACGGCCCAGCAGACATTCTTCGCGTCGCGCGGCTCTTTTCGGCCCCAGCCCGACGATGTCAAAGCCGTGTTCCGCACCCTGTTCGATCGCCATGCTCGCGAGAATCCGATGCGGATTGACGTGCTCGATTTTCTTGCTCGCGAACGTCTAGGGGTCGACGACTTTCTCAGCCACGTTCCCTTTCGCGACGCCAGCGAGCCCGCTCAAAACCTTTTGGCCCAGATGGGAGCCGATAATTCGCTGCGGCTCATCAATTTGGCTCAACTCACGCTCGACAAATAGTTCGCGGCTCTCCGCAGGAGAGCGCTGACGTGTGGTCTGCAGACGCAGAACCTGTCCGTATGAGTTGTTCGCCAAGTTCGCCTCATTCGCTCGCACCTGGCAGCGTTCTGCTGACGCAGAACCGCTAACTTGGCTTATCCGGACTGGCGCTTTCGGCTTTCGCTTTGACGGCGGCCATCTCGCGTTCGCGCATTTCGTCGAGTTGAGCGTTCGCCTTCTTCGAGAGCACGCTAATCGAGAAGGCGTCGCCGCGGCCTTTGTCGGTGCGTGAGGCGCGGTGGGCGATGTCGGCCAGTTTGGACCCGTGAAACTTCGCCTTCGAGAATCCGGCCGCCCCGGCGGTTTTGTAATAATGGTCGATCTTGTCCGCGTGAGACTTCGCGTCAAGGAAGAATCGTCCCATGTTTGGCCCTCCATAGAAGCATTGCGCTGATTCCGACACGTTCGGTATAAACAATTTACCTGAAATCGCACGGAGGCCGGGGGCGGTCACTCGTCACTTTCGCGAGATCGGCTATAAAAGCAACGCCGTCAACCCCCGAGGAATTTGCATGAAAATCCACGAATACCAGGCCAAGGAACTCCTCGCAGCCGCCGGCGCGGCCGTGCCGCGCGGCGTTGTCGTTTCGACTCCGGACGAAGCTGCCAAGGCGTTTGACGGCTTCGGCGGCAAACCGGTCGTGCTCAAGGCCCAGGTTCATGCCGGCGGTCGCGGCAAGGGGAGATTCAAGGGCGCCAACTCCGATGTCGGCGGCGTTAAGTTCATCACCAAGCGCGAAGACGTCGCGAAAATCACCGAGCTGATGCTCAAATATCCGCTCGTCACCAAGCAAACCAGCGACGCAGGCCAGCCCGTTTCGAAGGTTCTCGTGCAAGAAGCCGCCGACATCGCTCGCGAAATTTACGTGGGCCTCGTGCTTGATCGCGGGCTGGGCGTGCCGATCTTGATGGCGTGCGCCGAAGGGGGCGTCGATATCGAAGAAGTCGCCGCCAAGACCCCTGAAAAGATCCTGAAAGAACCCGTCAGCCCCGAGCTTGGCCTGCAACCGTATCAGGCCCGCAAGCTCGCGTTCGAACTCGGCTTCAAGGGCCCCGAAATCGCCCAGGCCGAGAAGATCATGATCGCCCTGGCGAAGGTCTTCCTCGAGAAAGATTGCACCCTGGCCGAGATCAATCCGCTCGTGGTCACCAAGACGGGCGAAGTGCAAGCGCTCGACGCCAAGATGACGTTCGACGACAACGCCGGCTTCCGCCATCCCGAACTCGAAAAACTCCGCGACATCTCCGAAGAAAACCCCGCCGAACTGCGAGCCGCGCGCTCGGGCCTCAGCTTCATCAGCCTCACCGGCAACATCGGCTGCCTCGTCAACGGAGCCGGGCTGGCGATGAGCACCATGGACATCATCAAATATCACGGCGGCGACCCGGCCAATTTCCTCGACGTCGGCGGCGGCGCCGACAAAGATCAAGTGACCGAAGCCCTCCGGATCCTGCTTGGCGACCCGAACGTGAAAGCCGTGCTCATCAACATCTTCGGTGGCATCATGAAATGCGACACGATCGCCGCCGCCGTCATCGCCGCCTTTAAAGAAGTGAACCCGAAAGTGCCGTTCGTCGTCCGCCTCGAAGGCACGAACGTCGCCGAAGGCCGCAAGATGCTGCAAGAGAGCGGTTTGAATTTGACCCCCGCGACCGACTTGACGGACGCGGCGAAGAAGGTGGTGGCGGCGGCGAAGTGACGGATCGCGCTCATGGGTCTGCCGGCCCAAATACGTGATTGGCCACGATCCATTTTTTGACTGAGCCCCATGAATGAACGGAACCCAACAAGGACGCATCGAAGAATTCCGACTAACACGCACGAAAGCGGCACGACAATGATATCGCTGCCGAAAGTCATTGCAGTGGCTGGATCGATCGGCGGATGCCTCAGTGTCGGAATACGTGTTTCGAGTTACTCATGGGATGCCGACCTCCCCGAGGGGCTGGCGATGGCGATTTTTCTGGAAGACGCGTTAGCTTGGTTTGGACAAGGGGTCGTGGTCGGAGTGTTTTACTTGGCGATTCCGATCGCCTGGATCATCGACCGGCATCGACCCTCGCGATCGCTTTGACCGAGTGGCGAAGTAGCTGGCGGCGACGAAGTGAAACATTGGATGATATCCTGAACACCAGGGTGCGATAGAGCCCCCGATCCGCTTTTCAACGGAAGGCACGGGAAATTCCGCCATGGCGACCGTATCCGTTCCCCTGATGACGGCTGATGAGTTCTTCGACTTTGCGCATCGGCCGGACAATGAAGGCAAATTCCTCGAACTCGAACGGGGCGAAGTAGTCGTTATGCCTCCTGCGGGAAAATATCATGGCTTCGTTTGTCTCAATGTTGGCTCGATTTTGCGGGAATTCGGGAAGAAGCGGAAAAAAGGATATGCGTGTTCAAACGACGCGGGCGTGATTGTGGAGCGGAATCCCGACACGGTTCGCGGACCAGACATTTCCTTTTTTGAGGACGATCAACAACCGAAAACGATGGAGCGCCAGTATTCCACGACGACCCCGAAACTCGTGGTCGAGATACTCTCTCCCCATGATCAGCCGGGAAAATTGCTCCGGCGCATCAAGCAATATCTCTCGCGAGGCATTGAATTGGTTTGGGTGGTCGATCCAGAGAATCGCTTTGTTTCGGTCTACCGTCCCGGGCGGGAATACCAAATCATCAGCGAAAGCGAAGAGATCACGGGTGAAGATGTGCTCCCTGACCTGCGTTGCGCCGTTGCCGAATTTTTTGATGGTTGAGGATGAAATGGCGACCGTTGTGTTGTTCGTCCTCGGCGGATATTTGGCCATGGCCGGAAATCGGAGCCATTTGTATCAATCGAATAATCTCCTGGCCGCCTGGATTGTTCGTTCGCGAAAAAATGACACGGCCGTCGCGGTGGACTCCGCATCAAAGGAAACCTCATGAGCATTCTCGTCGACAAAAACACGAAGGTCCTGGTTCAGGGCATGGGCAAGGCGGGGACGTTTCACGCTCAGCAGTGCCGGGATTATGGGACGCAGATCGTCGGCGGCGTTTCGCCCGGCAAGGGTGGGACGACGAAAGACGGCTTCCCGCTTTTCAACACCGTCGAAGAGGCGGTGCGGAAGACCGGGGCGAATGCGACCATGATCTACGTGCCGCCGCCCGGAGCCGCCGACGCCATCATGGAAGCCGCAGATGCCGGAGTCGGCGTCATCATCTGCATCACCGAAGGCATTCCCGTTCTCGATATGTCGCGCACGAAGCGATTTCTCACGGGCAAGGCCGTGCGGCTCATCGGGCCGAATTGCCCCGGCGTCATCACCCCCGGACAGTGCAAGATCGGCATCATGCCGGGCTACATTCACAAGCCGGGCCCGATCGGCGTCATCAGCCGCTCAGGAACCTTGACCTATGAAGCGGTCTGGCAGCTTTCGAACCTCGGCCTGGGCCAATCGACGTGTGTCGGCATCGGCGGCGATCCCGTCAACGGCACCAATTTCATCGACGTCATCAAACTCTTCCAGGCCGATCCGCAGACCGAAGCCATCCTCATGATGGGCGAAATCGGCGGCAACGCGGAAGAGGATGCAGCCGCGTACATCAAGGCGAACGTGACGAAACCGGTCGCCGCCTTCATCGCCGGCCAAACCGCCCCGCCGGGAAAACGGATGGGGCATGCCGGGGCCATCATCTCCGGCGGCACCGGGTCGGCGGCCGACAAGATCGCCGCGTTGCAAGCGGCCAACATCCTCGTCGCCGCCAGCCCCGCGGATCTCGGCGTCACCGTGCAGAAGGCGATCGCCGCCAAGAAGAAGTAAATTGCACCTTTCAAACCCTGGGATGAGGCGCTCCGAATCCCAGGGATCGACCCTCGTCCCGACAACCATCTCATCTTGATGCCTTCCCCTGGCCCGCAACTTCTGGTGAGCGTCCGCGACTCGCTCGAAGCGGAAGCGGCCCTCAGCGGCGGCGCGGATCTCATCGATGTCAAGGAGCCGGCCCGCGGCTCACTGGGGCGGGCCGATGAAGCAAATCTCGATGCGATTCGCAACGTGGTCGCCGGCCGACGTCCCGTGAGCGCGGCTCTCGGCGAACTGTGCGATTTCGATCGCAACACGCCCAGGGGTTTCGACTACGTCAAATGTGGCTTCGCGAACATCGGTTTCGATTGGCGAACGCGCTGGTCGACCTTCCAGAAAGAAGTCTCACCCGCGGCCGCGGTCATCGTCGCTTACGCCGACTGGCGGTGCGCCGTCGCCCCGGATATCGAGGACATCATCGCGTTCGCTTGCGAGCGGCCGGGAGCGGTGTTGCTCATCGATACGTGCTGCAAGGACAAGAACATCCAGGGCCGCCGGGCGACGTTGCTCGATTGGCTGCCTTTACCGGATCTACGAAATGCGATCGAACGCATCCATCAAGCTCGGGGCCGCATCGCGCTGGCAGGAAGTTTATCGCTCGCCAGCATCGCGCAAATTCGCGAACTGGAGCCCGACTGGATCGCAGTGCGCGGAGCCGCATGCGCGGACAACGATCGCGAAGCCGGCGTCGATCGCGAACGCGTTCGTCAGATCAAGAATCTTTTGCAGGGAAACGCCGCAGATTAATTGTTCGTACGATCATTTTTGGGGAACGAGCCACGGCGGTCGGAAAGAAAGGGTCAACGGCTCCGCTTGCCGCGGCCACACTCCAATCGTCTGACGCAATGTCGATCGATTTGAGCAGCACGAGTTCGCGAGCCCCAGCGACCGCCGCGACGCGCACGGCCATCGAATCGCTGGTCACGTCCCAAAGGTGCGGCCAATGATCGGGCCGGCGTTCGTCGTCGGCCGCGAAGGCGTAAAGATCGACAACGGCTTTGTCGTTCACGTCATCGACATGAGTTGTGATGGGCAGCGAACCCAAGAGTTTCGCCAGCACGTGCCCGTTGATGGAACATGTCTTCAGAGCGAGCCAGTGAGCAAGCTCGTCGCCAAGCGAATGCGTGGCGGCGAGCAGGCGGATGGCGTCGGCCGTCGGTCCGCCGCCGGGAACGATCAAGACGGGCGACGGCAGCGTCGCGAGAAAGAGCCGCAAACGGGGACCAAGTTCGTTCCAGTCGTACAGGCTGCCGCCGACCTTGACGACGGTGACGCTCATGGCCGTTCTCGCCCGAGCACGGCGACCGCATGAGCGCAAGCCGCCGTCGATTGCCGGGGACCGAGCGTTTGAGCCAGCGAGACGTGCGGCGCTCCGATGTCAGCATCCCGGAACACATCGGGCAACAAAAACTCGCCGGCCCCCGCGGTAATCACGCCCGCGAGTTTTCCCGGCGATCGTCCGACGACTTCGCGAACGCTTGCCGCGATCCGCCTCACCAGACGCTGGCGAACGTCTGTGGCGAATGCGATCGCTTGCGCCGCCGGCCAATCGTCCGCACATTCCATGCGTGCGAGGCGTGCCCGGGCGAACGGTATCGTCACGGGTCGGCCGTCGGCGCTGTCGCTTGAGTTCGGTTCTTCGGGAAGATCCCCGAGCACGACAAACGCGTCGGCGGTGGTCGCGAACCATTCCGCGGCCTTGGCGAGCCCAAAGACCGCACACAGGGGAGTCCGGCGAACGCCGCAGTAAACGAGTTCGCCCGACGCCAGGCGCTCCGCATCGGTACGCCCCCGCGGCTGCGGCGTGCCATCAATGAGCGGAATAATGTCGCACGTCGTCGAACCCAGATCGACGAGCAAACCCGGCCCGCTCGGCAACATGCGTCCCGCGAACGCCGCCAGCGCCAGCCAATTCGTCGCCGCGGCTTGGAGGGGATCCAGTCGAACCGCGTCGACCGACGCAAACTCGCCCGCCATTGTCCAGACGCGCACGGTCGCCCCCTCGGCCGCACGCACGACGGCGTCGACAATATGGCGCACGCCCGCCGCCTTGTTGGGAAAGCAATCGCACAGTTCGCCCGTCATCGTGAGGGCGATCGCATCGCTCGGGGGAAAGTGACGTAAAAGCGCGGCGATCTCGGTCGCCAATCGATCGGGAGTCTTCCAAAGCGCGAAGGGAATCTGCACGGCCGCGCCGAGACCATCGGCGGCTTTGAGATTCGCGCCGCCAATATCAAGGCCGAGACACGTCATGAGCCGCACAGCCTCTAGCTCTTCCAATAAAGCGTGCCGATCATCGTCCAACCGATGATGAGAAAGATGAGCGCGATCGACCCGACGGTCCGGCCCGGCCTGCAGTTCGCCAGAAACCCGAGAACGGACGAGGTGACGGCGAACAGCGAAAAGAGAAACGTGATGAGGACGAGGCCGATGCCCAAGAGCGGTTTATGATCGAATAGTTCCGGAATCAGATCGGGGTTCAATAAAAAGCCGCACGCGATCGCCAGTACGATGCCGGCATCGACCAGGAACCAGATGGCGGCCCGCGCCAGCGGTCGGTTGTCGAGCAAGTTGAGATCGGCCATGATCGAGTTCCGAAACGAGGAGGTGCGATCATCCTACCGCGCCTGGGGCGGCGGAAAAGGCGCGCGAACGAGAATGTTGGGCCAATTAGGCGGTGAAAAGCCCCTCCAGCTTTCGCAGTTCGCCGATGTTTCCCGCAAAATCGGCAGAACCGTTGCTTGCGTTAAACTTTGCTCGAATTGCCAGCCGATCTTAGAGGCAGTCGCTTGATGGCCGTCCGGACGGTGTTCCGGAGGTTTGAGGTGCGCGTGGGCGAGGAACGAATGGACGCCAAACGCTTCGTGGTCAGTTTGCTGGTTTCGCTGGTCGCCCTGGGCAGTGCGCGATCGCAAGCGCCGCTGCTCGCGCCCCCCGTCGCTCCCGTGGCTCCGGCCAGCGAACCCGTGCAGGCGGGGCCGTTGGTCGAACCGCCGCCGGGTGGGTACGATGTGCCGGGCATTTCCAACTGGATCCGCCGCGACTCTTCGACGTGCGCCTCATGCACCGGCCCCATCGGCAAGAACGCGGGCATCGGCGAGGAGCTTTACTTCCGCTCGGGTCCGTCGCTTCCTCTGGGTGACGGCAAACTGCTGAGCCGTAATCTCGCCGTCGGCTTCGAAGTGCAGGCCGGGGCGCGAACGTTGTTCTTCAATCACCAATACGACCGTGCCTGGACGGTCGATTTCAGCGTCAGCAACACCTACAACAGCGGCGTCACCCGCGGCGACACGTTCATTCTGCCCAGCGGCACTGCAGCTCCCGGTCTGCCGGTCACCATCCGCTCGGTGAACCGCACGTTCGTCAACTTGGGCGCTGGCCGGGAATGGTTCCTCTACCCCGCCCTCAATTCGCCGTCGCACCTACGCTACGGCGTCGACGGCGGCGGCCGCTATGGCTCGGGCAAATTCAGCCTCAATGAAACCGGCTACCGCGGCGACGTCATCGGCGGCGCCTACCTCGGCGCCCATATGCTTTACGAGTTCGGCTTCCGGGAATCGATCGTCAACATCGGCCTGCGGACGGAATACTCGTATACCTGGAGCGATGTGTTCTATCGTGCGTCCGACTTGTCGGAATTAAACATCCTGATTAACGTTGGCGTGCGGTATTAGACGGTTGTCGTACGGCATGATCCAGGCCGACCGCTTGACGGTCGATCACCGAACCCGTCGGCTTGGTCCCAATCACCCCGCTCGCCGCAACGCGACCGGAGCCTCCAGCGCTTGCAACACCGCTTCCGCCGCCCGCGCGCACGCTCCGGGCTTGGCCACCTTCTCGCAAATCGCCCCCAACTCCGCGACGATCGCACGATACTTCACGTCATCCGTCAATAACGTCTGCAAATGGCCCGCAACGGCCGCCGATTCATCGCGATCCGTAAGGAATTCGGGAAACAGCTCACGCCCCGCGAGCAAATTCACCAGGCAAATGAACGGCGTCGTCATCAGCGGACGCGTGATCTTGAGCCCGAGCCCGTTCGCCTTGTAGACGATAATCGACGGTTTACGGCGATAGAGCATCTCCAGCGCCACCGAACCGGACACCGCTACGCATGCCTTGCACAGTTCCAAAATCTCCGGCGTACGGCCCACATGCGTCTCGATCGGCAGATCGGGAAAGTTTCGCAGATAAGCGTCGACGACGGCCTGTTGCTTGGCTTTAAAACTGGCGATGAGGAAGCGCGTGCCGGGCCGTTCGCGGTGCAGCGACGCGGCCGAGCGAACCAGCGTTTCGAGATTTCGTTCGACTTCTTGATCGCGTGAACCGGGCAGCAAGGCGATCACTTCACCCGCCCGGGCGCGCTGCTCGGCCATGAAGCCGGCGTCGAGTTTTTGATGGGGCAGTTCGTCGAAGAACGGATGGCCCACGAACTGGGCTTCAACCCCCCGTTCCTCATACCACGGCTTCTCGAACGGCAACGTACACAGCACATGATCGACGAAGCGGCGCATCTTCTCCACGCGCCAGCCCGCCCACGCCCAAAGTTGCGGCGGCACGAAGTAGAACACCGGAATGCCATGAAACTTCGCACGGCGTGCGATCCACCAGTTGAACCCTGGATAATCGATGAGCACGACCGCATCGGGCCGATGATGGCGGAAATAACGGTCGGCCCGGGAGAGCAGACTGAGAAACGTCGTGATATTCGAGAGCACGCGCACGATGCCCATGACGGCCAGTTGCACGAGCGGAAAAAGCAGCTTGGCGCCTTCCGCCTTCATGCGGTCGCCGCCGAAACCGACGATGTCGACGTTCGCGTGGCGCGATTGCAATTCGCGAATCAGGCTGGCGCCATGAATATCGCCGCTCGGTTCGCCGACAGAGATGAAGATGCGCATGACGAGTTCCTTCCGTGGAACGAATGATTCAAACGGAAAGAATAGCCGGAATGGGGGAAACGCAGCAAGCCCGGTTGCTTGAAACAACCGGGCTGCAGATTTCCGTCGAAGCTCTAAATCGAATCGATCGTCGGCGGCATGGTCGTCGACAGCCCCGGCATTTGGCAGGGGGGCGCGACTTTGCGGTAGCCCATGGCCCGCAACACTTCGAGCACTTCGCTCCATGTCGGGAAGGGCCGGCGATTTTCGCGCTTATACTGGTCCATCGCCTTCATGAACTCGATTTCTTCGTTGTTGTAATCGCGCTCGCACGTCGTCGGATCGATCTGCCGGCGGCGTTCGCCTTGTTGGTCACGGCGTTCTTTCCCGGTGCGGCGATCCGTGGCCACGGGAATGCTACGCTTGCGGCGATCGTTGCCGCGACGGTCCGCAACGCACAGGTCGGGGTCCTTGAGAAACTCTTCAGTGCTGGCCATGAGGCGACCTCGACAAAGATAGACGTGAATCGCTGGAGCCGGTTCGCTCCAAGCTGAAAGGTGCATTGTGACGCAAGTCGAGTCTAGCACATAAATCGAAAATGACAAATCGGCAAAAAATTCCGGCGATTTGGTGCGGTTACGACGAAGATGCCGCCAATGCGGTTCCAGCGGAATTGTGAGGTCATTTAGCGCGCCATACGAAAGATTCGCCCGTTCTTGCTATCGACGATGAAGAGGGAACCGTCGGGGTGCACGTAGACGCCATGAGGTTCGTTCATCGAAACCGTGAGAGCGTCGCCGCCGTCGCCGGACGCGCCTTTTGTGCCGCTGCCCGCGACGCGCGTGATGAGCCCTGTGGTCGGGCTGAATTTGCGAATGACATGATTGGCGCTGTCCGCAATGATGACATCGCCTTGAGGATCGACGACCAGATGTTTGGGGCCGTTGAGCATCGCGGCCGTGCCGGGGCCGCCATCGCCGCTGAGACCGGCCTTGCCCGTGCCGACAACGGTGCGAATTTTGCCGTCGGCGTCGACCACGCGCAGGGCATGACCGCCGCGTTCGAGAATGTAAACGTTGCCCTTCTTATCCACGGCACAGGCACGCGGATCGACCAACGGCGACTCCTTGGCGATGCTGCCGTCTTTCGGCACGCCCCCCTTGCCATTGCCCGCCACCAGGTCGACCTGACCCGTTTTCACGTTGAGAACGCGAATGCGGCGATTTTCCAAGTCGGTGATGTAGAGCTTATCCCCAGCGGGGTTGAACGCGACGCAATAGATGCCGCTGAATTTCGCTTTCGTCGCCGGGCCGCCGTCGCCGTCGTATTGGTAGACACGTTTGCCTTCGAGATACGGAAGCCCAGCCACCGACGCGATCACGTTCGATTTCGGGTCGAACTTGCGCACGCTGCCGTTCCAGGTGTCTGCGATAAAGACTTCGTCGCCGCCGGCTGGGATGGCGAGATTATGGGGCCCGTTGAAGGTGGCCTTGGCGGCGGGGACATCGGCGCCCGCTCCCCCTTTGCCGCTGGCGATGACCGTGAGCATGCCGCTCGGATCGATCTTGAGAAAGCGATTGGACATCTCGACGACATAGGCGTTGCCGACCTTGTCGAACTCGATGCCGAAGGGTTCGTTGAGCTTCACTTTGGTGGCTGGGCCATTGCCCGGTTCGGCGCCGCCGCCGGCGAAGAGGACAAGTTTGTCCGCCCGTGCCGTGGTTGTGAGGAACAACAGGACGCCGAGAGAGAGCAGACGAAGCATGGAAAACCTCGAAGGGGTCGTGTCGAGACGTTGCGATACGCTTGCCCGGCGAGGCAACGGGATGTAGCCACGAGTGAAACTTCCCGCGACGGAGCGGGAACTCTCAACCGTGGGATCGGATCGCGCGACAAGAGTGTCGTCCCGAAGGTATGCGAAATGCCAAACGCGCACGACCACGGGTGAACTCCCGCTCCGTCGCGGGAGCCCCCCTGGGGCATTCTGCGGTTTGCGATCGGCGGCTCGCGTTATTTGGCCGGCGGATGCGTGCCGAGATCGACGAGAATTTGGGCGGCCCGGTTGGCGTCGTTCGAGGAATCGAACGCGACATAGCCGACGAACTTCTCGCCCAACACGCACATCGTCAGTCCTTGCAAACTGATGTTGGCGAGTTCCCAGTGTTGCGTGAGACGATGAGCCAGGCCGGCTTCATTGTCTCCTTCGATGCGGCGCACGGCGGGATCGTCGGTTTCGTTCAAACCAGCCGCCTTCGCGGCACGCTGCTGCGCGGGGCCCGTGATTGGGGCGACATAGAGAAGACCTGTCCCCGGCTTGTCCGCGAGACGTTTCGTGTAGATGAATTCCAGGTTGGCTCCCGCTTGAGCGAGGAACGACAATTTGGCCGCCGTCGCCCCCGGTTGATCCGCGGTTTCGCACGACCAGACTTGAACGCGGTCCCATTTAAAGCTCATATTGCACCCTTACGTTCGGGGGGAGGAAGTGGATTGCTCACGGGATTATACAACGCGGAACGGGCGTCCTCCCAGCAAATTTTTCGCCCACATGAGAAGTTGGGGGCGACGCGGAAGAATGCAGACAGACTTGTTGCACCGCATGGCTGGGACGTTTCCGCTCGGAGTCGCCGTTCGGGTGGCTATTCGGCAAATCGAAAGGCAATGAACGCAACCGCCCGAGAGCGAGTAGTTTGGCGAGGCACAGGACGCGATTTTGGTCACTGACCGGCAAAGTCCAACGAACATCGACGATTCAGTCATTCCGGCTATGCCTTTTTCCTTGACTTCGAGCAGTGTCCCGCCAAAAATGACGCTGAAAGAAAAGAAGAGCCAAGTTCAGACGAGGCGGTGTCGAATGATCGGACCTCTGAGTTCGCTGATCAATTTGCTTCATGACATTTACAGATGCATTCCCGAGAATAAGCAGCTTCGCCAGGACTTACTGCAGCGTCAAGGACATATCGACTCGCTCAACGATATTGTGAACTCCAAAGAGGAGAAAATCGAAGCCATTTCACAGGTTTGTGTCGATCTCAAAGGCGATAACGTCAAGAGCCACGACGAGCAAGAATACGCGATAGCGAGGAAGGAATTTTACAAGGGAGAGCTGAAGAAGGCGATGCAATTTATCGAAAAGGCGAAGCGGCACATTGTGCAATTGCGCCAAGTCAACAAATCGTTTCTTGGCCAGATCGAATCCTTGGCGAAACTCGAAGGAAAGTTCTGGGAATCGACGCCAGGTCCGAAACTTCCGCTCTTCCGCATGCGCGGCGAAAACACCGCGGAAATTGTCGCCGTCACGAATTTGAAAGGCGGCGTAGGAAAGACGACCATTACTGCCAACCTCGCCGCGGCCCTTTGGAAGGCGGGCAAACGCGTTCTCATTCTCGATCTCGATTATCAGCGCACGTTGACGAATTTGCTGCTTCCTACGTTGGAGCTGAAACAGGTCGAACTTTCCCAACGCTACGTCGACCGCCTTTTTTGCAACTCAGCGATTTCCGAAAATGCCGTGTTCGAGTTGGCCGTCCGTGTCGGCGGAAGTCATCAAGGCCATTTGATCTCCGCGCGTGAAGAACTTGCAGATGTCGAGGAACATGTCAAGGCCCACTGGCTTCTGAATCAGACCGAAACCGACGCCCGATTCCTCTTACGCAGGCTCCTTCACAGCCCTAAAATTCAGAACGAATTCGACTATATCTTGCTTGATTGCCCGCCGCGACTAACCCTTGCGTCGGTGAACGCTCTTGCCTGCTGTGATCATGTGCTCATCCCTGTGATCTTGGACAAATCATCCACGCGGGCAGTAACCCGTCTGCTACGCTGGCTCCGGATCTTGAAGAAATCGGGAGTCGCAAGCCATCTCGATGTTCTCGGAGTCATACCGAACCAGACACATTTTCTGGCCAAGTACACCAATCGCGAGCGAAACCTTCTCAACGAATTCCTAAGCGAGTGCGCCCAGGTTTGGCCGGAACCCGTCTACGCGTTCAATCGCTTTATTCCTAGAAAACCAGCATTCGCCAAAGCGGCCGAAACGAAAATCCCCGCAGCGTTCGATCCGGCAGTCAGAAATGTTTTTGAGGAACTGGTTGCCGAATTTGAAGGAAGGCTAGCCCCTGTATGATCGTCCAACAACTCAGCCGCCTCATCGGAGACGTTGTCTCGTTCGTTGAATCGGCCGGCGCCAGCCAAAAAGTCATCGCAGACCTTCGGAAGGGCGAGAAATGTCTCGATGCCTTTTCGTCGATGTCCATTGAAGACTTCTCGCAATTCTTGGCGTACTCCGAGGAATACCACCGGACCGGCGCGATTGCGAGCCTCGTCGCCGCAGCTGGGCCCAAAAAGACCACGCGTTCTAAGTCTCCTGGGAAACCAAAAGTCGAAAAGCTCACCGGCGAATCCGGGCAAACGATCGCTCTCGAGCGATTCAAACTTTTGCTGGAACGAGCCCGACGGAAAGAATTGACCGATGCCATTCTCGACGAGGAAATGAATTGGCTCGATAAAGCGCTAAACAAAGACGACATCATTGACGTCACAAAGAAGCTTTCAATCACTGGCGTCAAGACTAAGGGCGAGGCATTAAAGACCCTCAAAGCTCGGGCGCTGAGTCAAATGGAAGATACTTTGAATACGACGTTTGGCTAACTAATGCGGTCGCGGTGGCTCGATGTCGCAGGTTGCGAAAATTTGCAAAAAATGACGTTGCAACTGCAGGTCCACCGTTCGCCATGCTCTCGCCTCTTTCGCCTGACCGATCGTGCAAAAGGCGTCGTCCTTCTCGATTCGCGCTTGATTGTTTTGGCTTCTCATTCTGGAAACGCTCCGCAAATTTCCCGCCGACGAACACCCGTTTTTGCGCCAGACGGCCCGGCAGCGAGGCGATGTCCGCAGGCCTGTTCGTTCTTGCAGGACGACGGTTGCTCGTGATACCCTAAAGCCATCCGGGGAAGCGACTCACAGAAAAGGAACCGGCATGCGTTCACTCACGATTTGTCTTTTTGCCGCGCTGGGGGCCGGTCTGCTTGCCGGCGTGTTTGAGGGCGTGTCCCAGGGACAGTCGCCCACCAAACCGAAAGAGGCAGCCAAGCCGGCAGTCGACGCCAGCAAAATCGCCGGCAAATCGTTCGAGCAATGGCTCAAAGAAATCGCCACCAAAGACCCGAGCAAACGCGAAACGGCGATCCGGGCCGTCTGTTCGTTCCCGCCCGAAATCGCGATCAAGGCGATTCCCACGCTCCTTTTCGAACTCCGCAAACATTCGACCGCGCCCGTCGATCTGAGCGTGCGCTGCAACCTGTGTACGTCTCTTGCCGAGCTCTTCGGCTCGGGCGAACGCATCGACGCCAAGCTAAAAGCGGAGGCGGTCGCGCTGTTGCGGTTTCAGCTGCGCGATACGCAGGCGATTCTCCGCTACCGGGCCGCCACGGCTTTGAGCGCTCTCGGGCCCGACGCCTTGCCCGCCATTCCCGATCTGATGGCCATGTTTCGCGATGGTTCGACGTGGGAAGTGCGGCAAGCAGCGGCGGCGGCGATCGGAGCCATCGCCGGCGATGGCGCAAGCGGCCCCAATCCCGCTCACCTGGAAAATCTCTACAAAGTCCTCCATGATCCCGCCTACCAAGTTCGATTGGCGGCGATTCAGTCGCTGAGCATTCTGGGCCCGGGAACCGATCAGAACATGATCGACGCTTATGTGAGCGCCTTGACGCCGATCGCGCTCAAAGATCCTGAACCGGGCTTGCAGATTTGGGCGCGCATCGCGGTCATCGGCGCCACCAAGGATTTCAGCCTCACGAATATCGCGCCGATTACGAAGCATCTGACCAGCGTCGACCCGGGCATTCGCATGCAGGCCGTGCAAGCTCTCGGCGCCATCGGACCGCAGGCGAAAACATCGGTGGCGTCGCTGGTGACGGCGCTGAAAGACGACGATCAAGGCGTGCAGCTTTCCGCCATGTGGGCCCTGGGCCGCATGGAAGCCGCGGCCGCCGTCGCGATGCCTGCCCTGGAAAAGATCGCCGCCGACCCCAATCAGGCCGATCACGTGAAGCGTTCCGCCAAGGACGCACTTGAAAAGATCAAGGGAAAATGATCTCGCGCAGGTCCGCACGCTTATCGACAGCGAGCGGACCTGCGCCTCGTTCCGGAAACAATGCCGCGACGATTTACGGTCGATCGGCGGATGACAGCCGGCGCACGTGAACCGCCGCTTCGACGATCACCCGCGCGGCGTCGGCGCCGATCGCCGGCCCGCGTTCCTCGATAAGCCGGCTCGACTTCGGCGCCGCGGGCGGAGCTTTCTCCTTCATGTTTTCCAGATAGCTCAGCAGATCCGCGAATTCGCCGATCGTCATGCCGACATGAAGGCCGTCGGGCATGATCGACTTTTTGCTCTTCTCCAGCGATTCGATCTCCCCCTTTTTGAGCACGATCTTTTTGCCCTCGGCGTCCACCAAGGTGACTTCGTCGCCGACGCTGCTACGCACAATTCCCTGAATCACCTGCCCCGCCTTGGTCTCGACGATGGACATGATGTAGCCGTCAAGAATGAGCTTCGAGGGTTCGAGGATCGATTCCGCGAGCTGTTGGCGGCTGTACTTGGCGCCGATGCCGCGTAGGTCGGGCCCGACATCGCTTCCTTCGTCGCCGACCTTGTGACACTTGACGCAGGAGGCGCCCTTCAAATCCATGAACAACTTGCGGCCCCGCTCGCGGTCGCCGTTTTCTTTGAGAGACGCCGACGTGAAATCGGCGATGCTGATCGATTTCGGAGCGACGCGGAAGAGCGGACTGCTGCGCACGGCCGCATCGTCTGCATAGAACTTTTGCAACGTCAAAATCGTCTCGGCGGGGAGCACGGGCGTCTTGGCGATGCGGGCTTCGATGAGCGGCAACGCCTCCGCGCGAAGCGCCTTCACCGCATTCAAGCAAGCGGTTCGCAGCGGTTGGTTCTTACTGTCGAGGTGGTTCACGTAGAGAGCCACCGCCCGCACATCGGGCATCTGCGCCAGAGCCGACACCGCCTCGAAGCCTGCCTCGGGATCGCTCGCCAAGGCGACGAGCATGGGCACGGCGGCCGTTTCCTTCCGCTTGCCGAGCGCGGCCGCGGCGTCTTTCCGCAGCGCCGGCGCTGGGCTTTTCAAGGCATCGAGCAAAGCGCGGGAGGCTTCGTCTCCCTTGATCGACGCGAGCAACTTGATCGCGTGATTGCTCACGCCGGCTTCGCCCATGCGCGCCCGGGCAGCGATGGCGGCGACGCTCTTGGCGTCGTTCGCTTTCGCAACCGCGTCGAGCAAGCCGATTTGCATGGCCGGGGTCAGTTTGGCTTCGAGCCTTTTGAGAGCGACCTCGGTCACTTCGGGCGTCGTCGACGGCAACGCGGCCGCCAGGTTAATCGCTTCGCCGAACAGCTCGGGATCGTCGCTGGCCAGCAGCGGGACGAGGATGGCGTTGGCCGCCTTGACGTACGCGGCATCGGCGCCGCGGCCGTTCGTCAGAAGACGCAAGATGGCGATTTTCGTCGAATTGTCTTTCTCCTGCGGAATGTGTCGGGCGAGGGAGACGGCAAGCGCGGCATCGGTCGCAGCCAACATCCCCCGAGCCGCGCCCTGGCGGACGATTGGTTCGGCGTCCTCAAGGCCCTTTTGCAGGGCGCCCAGCGCGGTCTTGGTACCGCTCCAGTCAACAGTTCGCGTCGGCGGTTTGCCGGCGGCCGGGCGCGTGCCCCACCATTGCCCCTTCCACGCGGGCCGCTGCCGCGACAAATCGCCTAAAAGCGCCAACGCCTCGCCGCGAACATCGGCGGCGACCGCGGCATTCTCGGCGCTGTGGGCCAGCGTCGCGACGGCCGCCGGATCGTACGCGTCGCGGAATGCGAACAAGGTCCCTTCACGGACCGGCGTCTTGTCGGAGGTCAGGCCCGCAGCGATCGCAGGCCACGCCGTCGGCTGAGCCCGACCGATGCGGTGCAAGGCGGTGAACGCGGCATAGCGAGCGAAGAGATCGTCGTCGACGAGTTCCCCGAGCAACCCCGCCACCGCGGCGGGATCGCCGATACGCCCCAAAGCCGTGGCGGCCTGGAAACGGACCGAACGGTCGTCGTCGCTCAACATTTTGACGAGCGGCAGGACCGCTTCTGGCGCCTGACGGCCGCCGAGTTGCCGGGCCGCTTGACGGCGCACCGAAGCATCGGCGTCGCCCAGGACAGCCACGATCGAGTCCCGTCCGCCGCGGCCATCGCCGATGAGATCGAGCGTCCAGATGGCGGACCAGCGCGCCACGGGGGCCGCTTTCGTATCGCGAACGAGTTTTTCGAGTGCGGGCCGTGCTTCCGCGCCGCGCTCGGCGACCCGGCGCATGGCGACGAACCGCACGCTTTGAGCCGGGTGCGACAGACCCTGCACGAGTTCATCGAGCGAAGCCGTGAACGGTTTACCGAGGGCCGCGGGGAGATACCATTGCGGCTTGGGCGCGGCCTGGCTTTTGCCTTGATACGTCGCCTTGATGAGCCGGCCCGCTTTCGCGGTGCGATTCGACCAGCCGCTGAAATTCCAGTCGGCGAGATACAGACTCATACCGTCAGGAGAAACCGCGACGCCGACGGGGCGGAACTCTTCTTTCCCTTTTTGCAGGAACGCCTCGCGGCTCTTGATCTTGAACGATCCCTTGTCGCGTTCGACGACAAAGCGAGCGAGTTGGCCCTTGCCCCATTCGCACATGAAGAGGTTGCCGTGATATTCGGGCGGCAGGGCGTCTTCGTTGTAAGCGAGACCGCCGGTGGGAGAGCCGCCGCCGTAATCGGCCATGGCCCAGAGCGTGTAGGGGCGGCGGGGCTTGTAGTCGTGAGGGTAGCCGTAGAAGCCGCCGTCGACCATGTGCGTGACCTTGGTCCACCAGCCGAGGCCGTCGTCCGTGTTGTCGTAGGTAAACATCTCGTCCTCGGCGTTGAGGGCCATGTCGAGATGGTTGCGGGTGCCGGAGCTGTAGACTTCGAGCTTGGTGGCGTCGGGGCGAAAACGCAGAATGCCGCCGCCGATGATCTCCGCTTTCGAGCCGTCCTTGCCGACAGCGCCGAAGATGCCTTTATCGCCCACGGACATGTAGAACCAGCCATCCATGCCCAGGCGGACGTTCGCGGGAATGTGGTCGTTCATGCCGCCCCAGGGCTGGGGGTGCGTCGATTCGATGAGGTCGACGCGGTTCTTGCCGACATCGCCGCCGTCGTCGAACACCGAGAATTTGGGGCAGTGATGCACGTAGAGTTTGCCGTCCATGTAAACCAAGCCGAAGACCGCATACAGGTTTTCCGCGAACGTCGTGATGCGGCCATCGGGATGCAGGCAGAGAATGCGATCGATCGGCCGATTCGGCGGACCGACCATATCCATCGGATCCTCCGCCAGAAATACCCGGCCATCGGGTGCGCAGCAAACGACCGAGCAATAATTCACCTGCGGAGTTTTGGCGACGACTTCGACTTTCCAGTCGGCCGGTCCCTTGGGGGCGTTGGCGTCCTGGGCCGCTGCGCAGGCGGCGATCAAGAGAGCTACGATGAGTGAGAGTCGCATTGTGCCTCAAGGGAGAGAGGGAAGATTGAATGTTCGACGATTACTGTACCATACCGCGAGGCGCCGCGAGAGCGATATTGGGGACGATGCCGCGGAGCTGTTTTTTGCCCTAAGACTTTTTAACCACAGAGACACAGAGAGCACAGAGAGGCGCTGATTGACGACAATGTTTCGGACGGGAAACGATGCGGAGACGGCGATTGTCTCAGGACATTCTCTGTGCTCTCTGGGTCTCTGTGGTTCAACCCGCATTGGGAACGATTGAACGCTGTGAGACGACGCCGCCCCCGTTAATATTTGCCGACCTTTCGGCTCTCGCCTAAACTGCGATCATGCCTCACACTCCCAAAGTGGTCCTGTTTTCTGACCCGATTTTCCTTCGCCATCAAACGGGCGGCCATCCCGAGACGCCCCAGCGATTGGTGCGCGTGCTCGCCCGGCTCGAACGCGAGGGGTTGGTTTCGCTGTGCCGCAAGGGCGTTTTCCAACCCGCGACGGAAGAACAGATCGGCCGAGTGCATGCCGCCAGCGTGGCCCAAATCGCCAAGGAGACGGCCGAGGCCGGCGGCGGTTATCTCGATGCCGACACCGTCGTGAGCCCCGCATCGTTCGACGTCGCGAAAGCCGCGGCCGGGGCGTGCATCGCCGCCGTCGATGACGTGATCGGCGGGCCGCAAAAGCGCGCGTTGTGCCTGATTCGTCCGCCCGGCCATCATGCGACGCCCAGCCACAGCATGGGCTTCTGTTTTTTCAACAACGTCGCCATCGCCGCCCAGCACGCCCGCGACGTTCATGGCCTGTCGAAGATTTTGATCATCGACTGGGACGTGCACCACGGCAACGGCACGCAAGACATCGTCTTCCGCGACGGCGGCATCGCCTTCCTCAGCATTCACCGTTATGGTCACGGCTTCTACCCCGGCACCGGCGCCGCCACCGAAACCGGCTCCGGCCCCGGCCAGGGCTGCATCCGCAACGTCCCCCTCGCCATGGGCATCTCGCGGCACGACTACCGCGAAGCCTTCAAAACCGCCGTCTCCGGTTTGGCCGACCAGTTCCGCCCCGAACTCATCCTCCTCTCCGCCGGCTTCGACGCCCACGCCGCCGACCCCATCGGCTCTCTCGGCCTGGAGTCGGAAGACTTCGAAGACCTGACGCGATTCCTCCTCGATGTCGCCCAGACCCACGCCCACGGCCGCCTCGTCAGCTGCCTCGAAGGAGGGTACAACCTCGACGCTCTTGCGGATTGCACGCGGGCGCATCTGGAAGAGATGATGCATTTCCACTAAACGGGAAACGATTTTCATTCCTCGTCGGACCATGGATTTGGAGAAGGATTCCATCCGACCGGCCGTTTCATCTCGATTTCGTGCAACTTTTTCCCGGTTCGAGCATTCTAACCCATGCCGGAAGGCGTCTTCGTGTCGGCACGGGCATAAACGGTGTTCGATGAACGATGGAACGGAGAGCTGCGTTTTCGCCGAGCGGGCTGCTGCCGAGCCGCCGATGGGGGCGGAGGAGGAGGCGGATTTGGTCGAGCGCGCCCGCCGCGAACCGGCCGCGTTCGGTGAACTTTACGAAATCTACTACACGCCCATCTTGAACTACCTCTACCGCCGCACGCTCAACGCGAGCTTGGCCGAGGAACTGACGTCCAACACGTTCCTCAAGGCGCTGCGCGGGCTGCCGGCGTATCGGCCGCGGCCGGGCGTTCGCTTTCGGGCGTGGCTTTATCGCATCGCGACCAACGAAGCGGGCATGCACTGGCGTGCTCTACGGGCCCGCGGCGTGACGCGCGTTTTGCCGGACGACAACGACTTGCCGCGAATCACGTTCGTCTGGCCCGAGATGGAAGCGCCGGAGACCGCTCGCGCGAAGCAAACGCAGTTCGCCCTCGTGCATCAAGCTCTCGGCCAGTTGGCGGAAATTGATCGAACGGTTCTCACGCTGCGGTACTTCGAGGGACTCGCCCACGAGGAGATCGCGGCCATCCTCGACAAACCGGTCGGGACGGTGAAATCGCTCGTGCATCGT
>JBAXFO010000004.1:0-22721 GCA_037139885.1 Planctomycetota bacterium | reverse complement strand
ATACTTTGGTGCCAAGGGACGCTCTCCATCGACGACGCACGGATCGGGGCGAGGGCATTTTACGGAAGGTTGTGCAACGAACCAACAAAACGCGTAAGGCGCCGGTGCGCCCTGGCGAGCGGCGGAGAGATTCCATGATTCGAGGCTGGGCGTGCTTGTCTTCGTTCGTGGTCGCGCGTCGGGAGCCTTCGGTGCGGAATTCGCGATTGCTGGTCTTCGTTGGGATGTTGGCGTTCGCTCCTGTTTCGCGGGCCGACAACTCGACATTCACCGCGAAGCCGAGCGCACCGTTCTCTGGGGCGTCACCGAACCTCAAAAGTCCGTTTGCCGAACATGTTCCCTTGAGCGAATGATGGCGAACGTGTTTTCTCGGCGACCCTCAAAGCATGTCTTGCGGGTCGATATCGATCGCGAGTTCCACGCCGTGCGGAGCTTTCACGGACGGAACGGCGCGGCGCAGAACCTGGTGCAAATACGCCGAGCTCGACGACTGCAATTGGAAGTGAAAGCGGTAGACGTTCTTGAGGCGAAAGAGCGGAGCTTCGGCAGGCCCTAGAACGCGCAGCTCTTGAGCCGGTTCGCCGGGCATTTGCGCCGCTTGCATCGCCGGGCCGAAAGCGGCCGCGAGGGTGTCGGCGTACGCGCGGGCGATGGCTTCGTCTTTGCCCTTGATGATGATGCGGGCCATGCGTTGAAACGGCGGATAATTGTGCTTTTGGCGGTTGGCCATCTCGCCGGTCGCGAACGTCAAGAAGTCGTGTTTGGCGGCGAGGGTGATGCTGGGGTGGTCGGGGTTGTACGACTGCACGAAGACATGGCCGCCGCGCGGGCCGCGACCGGTTCGGCCCGCCACTTGGGCGAGGAGCTGAAACGTGCGTTCGGGAGCGCGGAAGTCGGCGTGGTGCAAGCCGACATCGGCGTTGATGACGCCGACGAGCGTGACGTTCGGGAAGTCGAGCCCCTTGGCGATCATCTGCGTGCCGAGCAGGATGTCGATCTCGCCGCGGCGGAAGGCCTCGAGAAACTTCTTATGGCTGCCCGGTTTCTGCGTCGTGTCGCTGTCCATGCGCTGGACGATCTTACGCGGGAATTTCGCATCGATCTCGGCTTCGAGTTTTTCCGTACCCATGCCGTGAAAGCGAATATGGCCCAGGCCGCATTCGGGGCAGCGGACGGCCGGCTTGTCTTCGTAGCCGCAATAGTGGCACTGCGTGATGTCGCGATCTTTGTGGAAGGTCAGCGCGAGATCGCAAAACTTGCACATCTCGACATGGCCGCAACCCGGGCATAAAAGGTGCGTCGAAAACCCGCGGCGATTGAGCAGCAGGATGATTTGACCGCCTTGATCGAGAGCGCCGTTCATCGCCCGTTCGAGCGTGGGGCTGATGCCGTGCAGGCGTTTGTCGGGTTGTTTGTCGTAGCGCAGGTCGATGAGATGGACGCGCGGCATGGGCCGATCGAGGACGCGGCGGGGCAGCTCCAGAAGCGTGTATTGGCCGCGCTGGGCGTTGTGCCAGCTTTCAAGAGAAGGCGTCGCCGAGCCGAGAATGATCGGGATATTTTCCAGCCGGGCGCGCATGACGGCGACATCCCGGCCATGATAGCGCGGCGTCGTCTCTTGCTTGAAGCTGGCTTCGTGCTCTTCGTCGATGACGATTAAGCCGAGCTTGCGCGTGGGGGCGAAGATGGCCGAGCGAGCGCCGACGACGACATGGATCTTGCCGTGAAAGATGCGCCGCCAGTGGCCGCCGCGCTGCGATTCGTGCATGTGGCTGTGCAGCACCGCGATGTCGCCGCAGCGGCCGCGAAACGAGCGGATCGTCTGCGGCGTCAAGCTGATCTCAGGCACGAGAACGAGCGCCTCTTTTCCTTGACGCAAGACATGTTCGATGGCGCGGAGGTAGATTTCGGTCTTGCCGCTGCCGGTGACGCCGTGAAGGAGAAACGGCTTGAACCCCCCTTCATCGAGAACGGGGGCGATCTTGTTCCAGACGGCTTGCTGGTCGTCCGTGAGTTGCGGGGCGGCGAGGCGTTCGCCGTCGTCAGGCGCGGCGGCGGTCTCTTCTTCGAGATCGGCGGTTTCGATCCGGCCCGCTTTGCGTTTGGCGAAGCCCTTGTCCATCAGTCCGCGCAGCACGCTCGGGCCGCATGCCGCCTTGCGGGCGAGATCGTTGATGGCGATCGGCTTGGCGGTCGCTTGCAAGATTTCGAGAGCGGCCTTTTGCTTGGAGGAAAGTGCGGGCAGGGGATCGGGCCAGAGAATCTCGGGAAGAAGCTCGATCATCTGCACGCTGCGGGAGCCCGCTTGCAGACGCGCCCCGGCGGGGACGATCGCATTGAGCACCTGACCCCAGCCGCACAGGTAATAGTCGGCCATCCAGCGTGTGAGCTTCATCAGCGTCGTCGTTACGAGCGGTTCGCGGTCGAGCGCTTGCGTGATGGACTTGGCGGCTCGGGCAGGACCTTGCTGCGTGAGGCCGACGCAGAACCCGATGGTCGCCTTGTTGCCCTGGCCGAACGGCACGAGAACGCGCGTGCCGACGGCGATCTCCGACTGGAGATCCGCAGGCACAGCGTAGGTATAAGGCGTGTCGAGCGGGCGATTGAAGACGATCTCCGCGAAACCGGCGCACGGCCGCACATCGGCGGGCGCCGCCGGTTCGTCGCCGAAGAGATCGCGCTGGAGCGTTTCGGACACGGAAGATCCTCCCCCCAATATCTTACGCAGCATCTTGCTCAGCATGTCAAGCAGCCGCGCTGGGGTGGAAAATTTCCCGGCACGCCGCATCATAGACAGCATGACAGAACTGCCGATGTCGGAGGACGAGCTGGTTTGGTCGTATGCCCGCTCCGGCGGTCCGGGGGGACAGAACGTCAATAAAGTCTCGTCGAAGGCGATTCTGTCGTGGGACTATGCGAACAGCCCCCTCTTCTCGGCCACGGTGAAAGAACGCATCGCCCGCCTCTTTCCGCGTTACGCCACCAATGAAGGCTGGCTGGTGATCTCGTCGCAAGAGCATCGCGATCAAGACAAGAACCGCCAGGCGTGCCGGGAAAAACTCCTCAAGATTTTGACCGACGCGACTCACCAACCCAAGACCCGCCGCGCGACGCGTCCCACGCGCGGCTCGAAGCTGCGGCGGCTGTCCACGAAAAAGCTGCGTTCCGACGTGAAATCGGGACGGCGCCGACCTGCCGAGGAATAGTCATGTCGACTGCGTTCACCGTCGCCGATCCGTCGCAGATTCCCTCCCCCGCGTTGCTCTTTTCGCTCGAAGCGATTCGGCACAACATCTTTCGCATGATCCAAAGGGCAGGGGGGCCCGAGCGGTTACGGCCTCATGTCAAAACGCACAAGACGCGGCAGATCGTCCGCATGCAGCGCGACGCCGGCGTCGTCAAGCACAAGGCCGCCACCATCGCCGAGGCGGAAATGCTCGCCCAGGAAGCGGTCTCCGAGGTGTTGCTGGCGTATCCGCTCGTTGGCCCGGCGGCGCGGCGCTTCGCAAAGCTCGTACGTACGTATCCTGAATGCCGATTTTTGACGACCGTCGACCACCCGGATCTGGCGGAAGGTCTTTCCCAGGCGCTGGTGAACGAAAATGTCGCGGTGGAGGTTTTGCTCGATGTCGATGTCGGCCAACATCGCACGGGGCTGCCGGTCGGCGAGGCCGCATTTAGTCTTTACGGGAAAATCCACCAATATCCGGGCCTGACTCCGGGCGGCTTACACGTTTACGACGGCCACAACCATCAATCGTCGATCGGCGACCGCGAAGCCGCGGCGTTGCCGCCGTTCGAACGCGTGCTCGAGTTCCGCGATCGCCTTCTGGACGCGGGACTGCCGGTGCCGCGGATTGTGTTGGGGGGGACGCCGACGTTTCCGGTCTATTCGAAGGTGACTCTGCCGGGCGTCGAGCTGTCGCCGGGCACGTGCGTGCTGAGCGATCACGGTTATGGGACCAAGTATTTGGACATGGGCGATTTCAGTCCCGCGGCCCTGGTGCTCACGCGCGTGATCAGCAAGCCGACAGCGACGCGATTGACCCTCGACATGGGGCACAAATCGGTGGCTGGCGATCCCCCCATGGGCAAGCGCGCGCGGATCATGGAAATCGACGATGCGGAACAGGTCCTTCATAATGAAGAACACCTGGTGATCGAGACGCCGCAGGCAGCGCGTTTTCGCCTCGGCGATGTTCTGTATGCGATGCCGACGCACATCTGCCCGACTTGCGCGCTTCATCAAGAGGCGATCGTGATCGAAAATGGCGCGGTCGTCGATGTCTGGCCGATCGCCGCTCGCGATCGCCGGTTGACGATTTAACTAATCGCCCTGGAGCAAGCCGCCCGCCGAGATCGGCACGGGCGGCGGAAAGAAGCCGGCTTCCCCTTCGTAGACAATGCGTTCGCGTTGCAGCCGTGCGACGAACTCGCGATACGCCGCGGCCGACCACGAATGTCGTTCGAGGAGCGCCCGCGCCGCCGGGGCGGTGTCGGCGCCGAAGCCGCCGCGGCTGTCGTGAAAATCTTGAACCACCACCACATCGGCGTTGAAGTCGAGCACGCGCCGGGCGAACGCCTCCGCATTCGCGAGAGGCAACAGCGGCGTCACGCAAATGCCGGTGGGGATGGCGGCCGCCTGCAATTGGGCCAGAGCGCGCCAGCGGTCTTCGAGCGGCGGGGATTTCGGTTCGAACGCTCGATGAACGGCGTCGTCGTCCGTGGGGATCGAAACGTTGACGCGCACGGCGTCGAATCGCCGGAGCAGATCGCAATCGCGGACGACGAGCGGTCCGCGCGTCTGCACGAGCAGGCGGGGTTGATACGGCACGAGAGCTTCGAGAATGCCGCGGGTGAGCTGGAGCGTGCGCTCGGCGGGCAGATACGGATCGGTGACGCTGGATAGGTAAAGAGCCTGGCCGGCGATTTTTGGGCCGTGCTTGCGGGCCAGGTCGATGGCGTTCGTTTTCGCGACGAACCAGCGGCCCCAGTCGTTCTTCGGCCGCCGGTTCTGCGGCAAAAACATTGCGTAACAATAGGTGCAGCCGAACGTGCATCCCAGGTAGGGGTTGCAGGTCCAGTCGAAGCCGCCGCGGCGGATGAATCCGGCGGCGGGACTGAAAATCGATTTGGCGATCGTCGTTTCCATAACGATTTCGAGGGTTGAGAAGCACTTGTTCTTTGGCGGGGCGGTTCGGAGAATATCGCCATTGTAACGGGTGCGGCTGGGGCTTTCGGACGAGATCGGCTGTTGGCTGGCGCTGCACGAAAACCAGGCGCTTGCAAATCAAGCGTCGCACCGACCCGTTCAACGACGAACTTTCCCTTAGCTTCGAGGATCGCGATGAAGACTGGAATGAACTTGTTGCTGTGGACGGGGCATGTCACCGAAGAGCATTTTCCGCTTTTGGAGAAGCTCAAAAAGACGGGCTTCGATGGCGTGGAAATCCCCGTCTTCGAGGGGGAGGCGGCTCATTACAAGATGCTCGGCGCCCAGCTCAAAAATCTGGGCCTGGGTTGCACGACGGTCACGGTCGTCGGCCCGGAACATAGCCCGATCAGCCCGGACGCGATGGTTCGTCAGGGGGCGCTCGATCGCCACAAGTGGGCCATCGAAATGACGGCTCATCTGGGCGGCGAAAATATGTGTGGACCTTTCCATTCGCCGCTCGGGATTTTTACCGGCGTCGGCCCGACAGCGGACGAAAATCGCTGGGCCGTCGACGTGATGCGGAAGTCGGCCGAGGTCGCGCAGCAGCATAAGGTCACGCTGTGCATCGAATATCTCAATCGCTTTGAATGCTATTTTCTGACCACCGCCGCCCAGGCGGCCGACCTGGTCAAGAAGGTCGATCATCCATCGTTCCGCACCATGTACGACACCTTCCACGCGAACATCGAAGAGAAGAGCCCCCGCGCGGGCGTGCAAGCGATGAAGGGCCTGTTCAGCCATGTCCACATCAGCGAATGCGATCGCGGCGTACCGGGCACCGGCATGGTCCGCTGGGATGAATCGTTCGCCGCCCTCAAGGAAGTCGGCTACGATGGCTGGTTCGTCATCGAAGCGTTCGGTCGGGCGCTCCCCGCTTTGGCCGCGGCGACGAAGGTTTGGCGCGACTTGTTCGCCAAACCGGAAGACGTTTACACGGACGGGCTGCGCTTCATGAAAGAAAAATGGGCGGCGGCGAAGTAGGCGATCTTCGCCCGTTCTCTGAACGACGCGAGTGTCGAAACTTCGGGATCAACGGGATTGAGTGTTCGTAACACAAACGGAGAACGACGATGGAAGGCGGAATTGTCGCGGGAATCATGGGGTTCGTTTGCCTTGTTGTGGTTCTTGCAATTGTGGTCGCTGTTTTGTATTTGCTGACTTTGCAAAAGGCCTTGCGGCGATGCGCACCACGTAATCGCACCATGGAACCGGGCATGGTGTGGCTCAATCTCGTTCCGTTCCTCAACCTTTTTTGGATGTTTAAAACGGTCATCAGTGTCGGCGATTCCTTGAAACAGGAGTTTGTGGATCGCAACATCGACGACGGAAGCGACTACGGCAAATCGCTCGGAATCTGGATGGGGGCGTTGCAGATCGGCAGTTCCGTCCTTTCGAACGCCGGCAGCGCCGCCGAAAGCGGTGCGGTTTCGGGACTCGGCTTTCTGCTTTCCATCGTGGCGCTCATTCTTTTCATCATCTATTGGGTGCGCATCGCTGGTTACAGCCGCATCATTGCGACGGAAAACGACCGGCGGGATGATCGCTTCGACGATGACGACGATTTCCGGTCCCCCTCGCCACGATCGCCCGGCAGTACGGACATCCGGGCGCAAGATGATCGAATTCGTTAGAGCTCCATGATCGAGCGATCTTAACGCGCGAGGAGAAATCGATGACTCTGGCGATCGTGTTGGGGTCGCTTTGCTTCTTTCTGGGACTTGCGATCCTGGTCGCTGTCCTGTTTTTGCTGACGTTGCAAAAGGCGTTGGGCCGATGCGCGCCGCCCAATCGCACCATGGAACCGGGCATGGTGTGGTTGAATCTCATTCCGCTCTTCGGCTTTTTTTGGATGTTCAAGACGGTCATCAGCGTCGGCGATTCGCTGAAACATGAATTCGCCGATCGCAACCTCGATTACGGCAGCGACTATGGCAAATCGCTCGGACTCTGGATGGCGGCGCTTCAACTTTGCGGTACCGTCATGTCCAACATCGGCCGTGTTGCCGGAAGTAGGGCGCCTTCCGCGATCGGCGGTCTTCTTTCGCTTGTAGCGATCGTGCTCTTCATCATTTACTGGGTCCGCATCGCGGGCTTCAGCCGCACCATTGCGGGGGAAAACGACCGGCGCGATGATCGTTTCGACGATGACGACGATATCCGGTCTCCAGCGCCGCGGTCGCCCGGCAGCACGGACATTCAGTCGCAAGAAGGTCGAATTCGTTAAACGGCGACAGGCGTGTCCGTCGAGAAGGCTTCCCCGAAGGCGGTAGCGGCGTCGAGTAGGGCGGGAGATGTCGACAACGTTAACCTCGCGGTCCAAAACCAAAACCGCCTTCACCCCACGGCCCCATTCCGTTAGAATCCCCTCAATGCCCGCAGTGGTTGCAGGACGCGAGTTTTCCCTCGGAAGGGACGGATCATGCGTAAGGTGTGTCTGGTTACGGTCTTTCTGCTCGCCTCGGCGTCTCCCGCCATGGCGCAGAACTGGGCCAACAAGATCTTCGGCGGCAATCCGAACGTCCCCGTCCTGCAAGATTTCGGCCTCGTCGCCCGTGGCGCTCAGCTGCAGGCGAAGCTGCCGATGACGAACATCTACAAAGTGCCCCTCACGGTCACCGATGTGCGCGTTTCGTGCGGCTGCGTCGAAGCCAAGGCGATTCCGACGACGTTGCAACCCAATGAAACCGGCTATCTCAGCATCAAAATGGACGGCACCCGCTTCACCGGCCCCAAATCGGTGAATGTGTTCATCACCTTCGGCCCCCAGTTCGTGTCCACGGCCAACATCGTCGTCTCCGCCAACGCTCGCCAGGACATTGTCTTGAATCCGGGCGAGATCGATTTCGGCGCGGTTTTGCGCGGTTCCTCGTCGGAGCGTTCGCTCGAAGTCGAATGCGCCGGCAAGCCGAATTGGAAGGTGGTGCAGGTGACCAAGAGCGCGACGACGCCGTTCGAGTTGAAGTCGGAAGTGCTGCCGCCGCGCGTGAATAACGGGGCGTCGGTCATCGGCTATCGCATCATCGCCTCCCTGAAGGCCGACGCGCCGCTCGGGTCGTTTCGCGAAGCGGTGGATCTGATCACGAACGACCCGACGCAGCAGAAGGTGACGTTCGTCGTGTCGGGAGCCGTGACGCCGCCGGTGACCGTGGCGCCGAACCCCGTGCAAGTCACCGGTCTCAAGATCGGCAACGCTTTCAACACCAAGGTCGTCGTCACCAGCAGCCAGCCGTTTCGCATCATCGGCGTCAAAGGCAATGGCGACGACGTCAATCTCACCGCCCCCGACCGCTCCGCCATCACGCATGTGCTCGATCTGAACGTCACGCCGAGAACGCCCGGGCTTTTGAGCCGGGAGATCGTCTTGCAGACCGACATGCGGAACGAATCGGTGAAAGTGATCATTCAGGGAAATGTGACGCCTTGATCGAGGATGGCGATCGGTCTCGGGCATGGACTCCAAATGGGGCCGTACCGGACTCCGCCAATTCACTTCGGATCTCTCCTATGCCCAATCGCCTGCTTCACGAAACCAGTCCGTATCTCAAACAACACGCTCATAATCCGGTCGACTGGTATCCGTGGGGCGAAGAGGCGCTCAAGGCGTCTCGCGAACTCGACCGGCCGATCTTCCTCAGCATCGGCTATTCGGCGTGCCACTGGTGTCATGTCATGGAGCGGGAGAGCTTCGAGGACCCGGCCATCGGCGAATTGCTGGGCAAGCATTTCATCAGCATCAAAGTCGACCGCGAAGAACGCCCCGATCTCGATCAAATTTACATGGCGGCCGTGCAGATTTTGACGCAATCGGGCGGCTGGCCCATGACGGTGTTCTTGACGCCCGATCTCAAGCCCTATTACGGCGGCACGTATTTTCCGCCGCGCGATCTTTATGGCCGGCCGTCGTTTCGCCGGGTGGTCGAATCGCTCGCCAAGGCGTGGGTCGACCAGCGCGACGCGATCACGACGAGCGGCGCCGAGCTCGCCTCGCGCATCGGCGACTTCCTCGCGCTGGAAACCGTTCCCGGCCCGCTTGATCTCGAGATTCTCAAGAACGCCATCCCCTTTCTGCGGCGCCGGTTCGACGCCAAGCACGGCGGCTTCGGCCAGGCGCCGAAGTTTCCCCATCCCATGGACCTGCGCCTGCTACTGCGTCTGCACGCCCGCTTCGGCGACGACGACGCCCTGGCCATGGTGGTCAAATCGCTCGACCTCATGGCGCGCGGCGGCATGTACGACCAACTCGGCGGCGGCTTTCATCGCTACAGCACCGACGCTCACTGGCTCGTCCCGCATTTTGAGAAAATGCTCTACGACAACGCTCTGCTCATGCCCGTCTATCTCGATGCGTTGCAAATCACGGGCGACGCCTTTTATCGGCAGATCGCCGAGGAGACGCTCGATTACGTCGTCCGCGAAATGACCGCTCCCGATGGCTCGTTCTACAGCACCCAGGACGCCGACAGCGAAGGCGAAGAAGGCAAGTTCTTCGTCTGGTCGGACGCCGAGATTGAGGCGCTTCTCGGCAAAGACGATGGCGCGTTTGTCTTGCGCGTTTACGATGTCGTTCCCGGCGGCAACTGGGAAGGCGTGAACATCCTGCACCGCGCCCGCAGCGACGAGCAAGACGCCCTCTTGCATCATCTCCCGCTCGGCGATTTTCAAACCCGTCTTGCGAAGTGCAAGTCGACCTTGCTCGCGGCGCGGGACAAACGCATTCGGCCGGCGCGCGACGAGAAAATCTTGACCGCCTGGAGCGGCCTGATGATCGCGGCCTTCGCTCAGGCCGGGGCCGTGCTCGAACGCCCCGATTATCTCAAGGTCGCCCGCCGGGCCGCGGAGTTCGTGCTCACGCGTTTGCGAACTCCGGAAGGCCGGTTGCTTCGCACCACGTTCGCGGGCATGGACGCCAAGCTCAACGGCTATCTCGAAGATTACTCGTACACGATTGACGGCCTGGTGTCGCTTTACGAGGCGACCTTCGAGCCGCGTTGGTTGACGGCTGCTGGGGAACTCGCCGACACGATGATCGCCCTCTTCGGCGACGCGAAAGACGGCGGCTTCTTCTACACGAGCATCGATCACGAGACATTGATCGCGCGCAACAAGGACCCGCACGACCAGGCCACGCCCTCCGGAAACTCGCTGGCCGCGTGCGGACTCGTGCGTCTCGCGCACCTCACGGGCCGGGCCGATTTCCGGGCTCAGGCCGAGCGAACCTTGCTCGCCTTTCGCGGCCTGATGACGAGTTCGCCGATGGCTGCGGGGCAGATGTTGATTGCGCTCGATCTGTTTCTTGGGCCCGTCGACGAAGTCGCCATTGTCGGCCGACCGGGCACGGAGGAGTTCGGCCAGGTCATTCGGGCCGCGCGGGCCGGCTATCGTCCCTTGCAAACGCTGGCGGCGTCGTCTCCCGGCGATGAGGCGGTGGCCTTGCTGAAAGAGCGAACCTCCCCCAGCGTGTCCGTGTTCTTGTGCCGCGAGGGGACGTGTCAGGCCCCCGCCGTCGGCGTCGACGCGGCCCTCGCGGCTTTGCGTCGTTCCTAAGCCGAGCCCGCTTGCCCCCCATCGTCAAAGTCACTTCGGCCCGCTCAACCGATCGCCGAGCGTTGGCGGAACCGCGTCGATCTTGAGATCGATGATGCGGAACGTTTGGCGCGCATACGTCGGCGTCACGAACGGCTCAATATCGCTTTTCAGTCGGATCGTATGCACGCCCGGCGGCAGGTCGACCTGACAGCCGATCGTCGGCGAGGGCGATTCGGCGACGGCGATTTCGTGCCGCCAAAACGGGCTGTCGATGCGGACCACGCCGCTCCGTGTCGGCGTCGAGGCCAAGCGCATCTCGATGCGTACGAGCGTCGAGTCCGGGCTTTCATTGACGATGTCGATCGACGCGTCTTTCTTGTCGGCCCACTGCCAGCGCTCGGCCGCGGCTTGCTCGAGCGGGCGGAAGTTCGTCAAGGCGATCATGACGGGCGTTTGGCGGGCGGCGGCTTCGGCCGCTGTCCAGGCCGCAGTCGACATGTCTCGTACTTTGCCGTCCCGATACGCTCGGAGATCGAAGAACGCATAGCGATCGTTCGCGCTTGCGGTGGGCTCCGTCTTGAGAATGCGGGCGATTTCGCGTTCGAGGGCGCTGTCTTGGTAACCAAAGCGATCAATGCTGACGCCTTCGAAGCCCGCGTAGGTCAGCGTGCCGATCATGGCGTGAGGCGGTTGGCTGACGGCGCGTTCGAGCCAGATGTGCGCGCCCCGGCCACGAATCGCGCCGTAGCTCCAGCGCAGGGAGCGAGTCGCCAGGGGGGCGCGGAAATGATCGTAGTCTTTGTGCCGAAGGACGGGGCCCCCCTCAGGGAATGCGTGATGCGGGAGCTGAAACACCATGGCCTGCGGCGACAGCGTCGACTCGATGGCCGCGAAATAGGAACGCTCCGCCGCGATGTCGCTGGGGTGCAGAATGGGCCGCCGCTGGGTCTTGGGATTCTGATCGTAGAGCGCCAGCGGCAAGCCGAGGAGGACGACGAGAGGAAACGCAACGCGTACGAGAGGTCGCTTGCGGGCGCGATCCGCAACGCGCTGAAGGAAAAGAGCCGCTGCCGTGAGCGCGAAAAAGGCAAGGTAAACCGATATCCGATTGTACGCCCGAATTTCGGGCAAGAACCAATGGGCGATGACGACGCCAAAGCCCCCGGCGCTGGCCAAGAGAAAGCCGCTGAGGTTGAGAGTCGCCAGCGTGCGGTCGATTTCCGGAAAGCCGGTGATGGGGCGACGCAGGAACGGCCAGGCCATCAGCGCCAGAAAGCCGAGGCTGCCGACCACGCCGAGCGTCGCAGAGACCGATTCGTTGGAAACGCAGTAGGTCTCTTTCTTGATACGCTGCTTTTCCCAAAAGCCAAGCGGGTGCCCCGGGGGCGGCAGCAACATTTGGACCGCACGAAGCCCGTAGACTTCGGCTTCGTTTGGGTTGGCGTGTTTGGCCGCCTCGTTGGTTCGGTACATCGCCGCATGCCGCAGCGTCGGCCAAACGTTGACGAGCCCGCAGGCGACGATGATTCCCGTGAGGGCGGCGCAGGCGACGGCGGCATGTCCACGGCCCTCGGCGAAAAGGGCGATGCACGCAACGACGCTGAGAAAGAAGCACGCGAAGAACGCATAGTAAACGCCCGCGTTGCCCAGGAGCACGGCCACAACGATGGCGCCCAGCGTCGCCCACGAACGATCGATCCGCCACCGCCCCGTCGCCCCATCTCGAACGACGAGAAGTCCCGGTTTGCTCGCAAGACGGATCAGAACGAGCGCGATGAGCGGAACCAGGTAATACGCCATCAGAAACGCATGCGGCACGCGGTAAACGTGGAAATAAGGAAATGCATAAAGCTGGCCCGCCGCGAACGCGATGACCCGGCCGCACGAAAGTTGACGTAAGGCGAAATAGCACGCCAGAGCGGTCAGCGGGAATGTCAGAATGAGGTGGAGGTTGAGCGTGGCGACGGCGTCGAGCCCGAAGGCGGCGCTGTAGCATTTCATTAAGAAGAAATGCCATCGCTCCGACATCGGAAAATCGAGCAGATTCGTGCCGATGGGCATGCCGACGCGGGGGTGGTGCGTGGGCGATCCCGATTCGAGCATCGATTGCACCTGGAAAGCCGTGAAGACGTAGTCGTCCGTCGCCCAGGGATGAGAGAGTTCGAAGCGTGCGGGCCCGTAAATGACGCAAAAAATGGGGAGCCAGGCGACGATCGTGGCGAGATAGCCGCAAACATTTCGCGCCGCCGCGTGGGATTCCTCGGCACGGCCCAGGGGCGACGACACGGTTCCATCCATGGACATTCTCCGGAGCGACCAAACGTGGTCGAATTCTAGCGTTTTTCGGGAATTCTACGCAACCCTGAGTGAGCGGCCGCGCGGGATGAGAGTCGGGAGAGCGATGAAGCGGGCGAATGAGTTGGCGGAAATTTCCCGATTGTGAAAGTCCTGCCGCTTGCGCACGATTTGACATGTCGCCAAACGTATCCCATCTTTCACCAGAGAACCTTGAGCCGGTTTGCCCCCTCCTGCCGGAACAGGACCCCTGGCGAGTTTGCCGCGTGCTTCGAGAGAGTTCGAGCGTGCGCGAAACTGGCCGCTATTTTCCCCGACAAAGGATGCATCATGGTCACCTCGGAATTGGGAGCATGCGAGTGGTTCGTTTGGGACCTGCGGCGCAGCAACTTGCTCGATCGCGGCCGGCTCGATCAAATCGTGGGCGAATATCTGCAGAAGAACCCCCGCGCCGAACCCCCGGCGCTGGCCGAATTCCTCGTCGGCCAGGGCATTCTCACGCAATTTCAGTCCGAACGTCTCCTGCAGGGCAAAACCCAGGGATTCGTGCTCGGGCCGTTCGTTCTCATGGACGCCCTCGGTGCGGGCAGCATGGGAACGGTCTATAAGGCTCAATCCAAGACCGACAACAATTGGTTCGCGGTGAAGGTGTTGCCGCGGCGCAGCATGTGGAATGTGCGGCTCGCGCGCCGTAAAGTGCGTGCGTTCGAATCGTGCCGGCATCCTTCCGTCGTGCCGTTCGTCGACGTCGGCACCTCCGGCGGCATGCACTACCTGGCCTGGCCGCTCGTTGAAGGCGAAACGCTCGAAAAATTCGTCCAGGCCAAGGGCCGACTGTCGTCCGGGCTTGCCGCTCATTACGCGCTGCAAGTCGCCGAAGGTCTCGATGCGTGCCATTCCCAGGATCTCATTCACGGCTTGCTCAAGCCGTCGAACTTGATGATCTCCAGCACGCAAGATCAGATTTACATCCTCGATTTCGGCATCGGCTGCCTGCTCGCCGAAACCGAAGGGGAGTCGCTGGTCGATACGATGTCGACGGCCAACGCCGTGGCTTCGGGCCTCGACTGCGCCAGCCCCGAGAGCATCATGGAGCCGACGAATTTGACGCCCTTGGGCGATCAATACAGCCTCGGCTGCACGTTGTATTTCATGTTGACGGGCCAGTATCCGTTCCCCGACGGCGCCGCCGCCGAGAAGATGATGGCCCATCAATTCAAACAACCGACGCCGATCGCCGAATTGAACCCCGACGTGCCGCAAGGGCTTGTCGACGTGGTCAATCGCCTGCTCGCCAAGGCTCCGGACCAGCGTT
Organism: Planctomycetota bacterium; assembly: GCA_037139885.1. Taxonomy (GTDB): domain Bacteria; phylum Planctomycetota; class Planctomycetia; order Gemmatales; family Gemmataceae; genus JAIEPT01. The sequence goes on along the minus strand of JBAXFO010000004.1, from coordinate 8,370 downwards.
ACGGCACGGCCGGCGACGTTGTCGAAGCCTTGAAGCCGTTCGCCCAAAAGGGGAGCGGCGTGGCGCCTCGACCCCGCACGCCGCAAGCGAAAGATTCGGGAGCGCGGTTGCCGAATTCGGGCATTCATTCGGGCGTCAATTCCGGGATCAATTCGGGCGTGAAGTCGACCGTGCAGATGCCGTCGCCATCGGTCTCGTCGCAAACGCCCGCTCCCAAGCCCGCGCCGCGATCGGGGATGCTGGGTGCGCAAAACATCGCCACGCCAAAGCCGCCGAGCACGCCTTTGCCGCGCACGACGCAACCCGCCTCGCAGCCGAGCCTACCGGTTCGGCCGTCGGGATCGGCGTCCCGTCCTGTGACGATGATGGCGATCCCGCCGCGAGCTTCGGCTCCTGCGACTCCGCCGCCCCCGGCTCCGCCGGTGCGTTTGCAAAAAGAACAACCTCCCGCGGAAGCCGAGGACTTCGAACCGATGGAGGCGGAAAAGGTTCAGCGGTTCGACGAGCGCGTCGGCCCCATGGGCATCGTCATCTTGACGACGCTGCTTTGCAGCGCCATCTTCTTCGCGATTAACTACTTCAAGTTGATCTAATTGAGCGATCGCTCGTCAACGAAATTTCACCGGGCCGGCTTCGCTTTTGCGAGTCCGGCCCGGCCTCCGTTTACGGCTCTTTGTTGAAGAGAGCCGCCGCTCCGAACCGATGGTTATTTCGTTGTTGGCTCTAGCTTTCCCTTCATGCCTGGGGTAAACTACCTTCAGTTTGCTCGACGAAGGTTCTCCCCGCCTCGTTTCACATTTTTAGGGTGCGTGTGATGTTGAATCTTCTGGGTCGATCCAGCCGTTATTGCGACGGCGTCAACCGCCGCACATTCCTCAAAATCGGCGGACTCGCGATGGGTGGGCTCAGCTTGCCCCAGATTCTGCAAGCCGAAGCGACTCAGGGCCGGCGTTCGAACAAGTCGGTCATCATGGTTTACCTCTCGGGCGGCCTGTCGCATCACGACACCTTCGACCTGAAGCCGAACGCCCCAGCTGAGATCCGCGGCGAGTTCAGCCCCATTGCGACCGATGTCAACGGCCTGCAAATCAGCGAATATTTGCCGCGCATGGCCCGCATGATGAGCAAGGTCTCCATCGTCCGCTCGATCGTCGGTCTCGGCGATGAGCACACCAGCTATCAAACGATCTCCGGCTTTCCGATGTCGCAGACGCAGCGCGAAGGCAAACCGAACGTTTGTTCGGTCATGTCGCGCGTGCTGGGTACGCGTTCGGATACGCTGCCCGCGTATGTCGATCTGTTCCCGACGATGCAGCACAAACCGTACAACATTCCCGGTCCCGGATTCGTCGGCCCGTCGCATGCGGGGGCGAAGGTCGAAAGCGAAAACCTGGCGCTCCTGCGTTTACGCGATTTGCAGCCGGCCGAGTTCCGCGATCGCCAGTCGCTCTTGCAGACGATGGATCAACTTCGCCAGGGATTCGATACGCTGCCCGTCGACCGCATGCAGGTCAATTATCGCCAGGCGTTCGAAGTGCTGAATTCGAGTCGGCTCGTCGAAGCGATGGATTTGACGCGCGAACCGCTCCGCAATCGTGAACGTTATGGCCCCAGTTCGTCGACGCATCAAGGCGATGGCGCTCCGCTGTGGAACGATCAGCTGATCATCGCCCGCCGGCTTGTCGAAGCGGGCGTGCGTTGCGTGACGGTCGCTTACGGATTCTGGGACACCCATGAGCGCAACTTCTCCCATCTCCGCACGAATCTGCCGGTGTTCGATCGCGGCATTTCGTCGTTGGTCGAAGATCTGCACACGCGCGGCCTCAGCGACGATGTGACGCTGATCGTTTGGGGCGAGTTTGGCCGGACGCCGATCATCAATAAGGATGCCGGCCGCGACCATTGGGCCCCCGTGAATGGGGCGATCATCACGGGCGGCGGCGTGCCGACGGGCCAGGCGCTCGGTTCGACCGACGCGTTCGGCGGCTATGCGTCGAACTACCCGATCCACTACCGCGACATTCTTGCGACCGTCTATCACAACATGGGCATCGACCCGCACCTCATGGTCAACGACGCCCTCAACCGCCCGAACCACATTCTGCCGCCGGCGAATCGTCCGGTGCCGGAGCTGTGTGCACGAGCCTAAAGAGGTGAGCGTCAACCAGACGAAATTTTCGGGCGCTATCGGTGCAGGGAGCCCGACGCGTGAGCGAGGGTTGACGGCATCCCTCGCTCACGCGTCGGGCTTCCAGGGATGGCCTTAGAACCCGAAAGACGCGGCAGCCGCACCTCGTCCTCCACGGCCACGTCACAGCGAACCAACGACAAGCCAGGAACTTTGTTCCTGGCTTGTTTCGTTTTAGCGTCCAAAGGGGACGGGGGGCGGCGGCACCGGCATGGTTCCCGGAGGGCACGCCCCCGACGGACACGGAGCCGGCCCGGCGGAATTGTTTCCGCAGCATTTGGAAGTCGACGAAGTCCGACAGCCCGTCAACAGGATCGCCAAAGCCAAGACAACCAGAATTTGCTTCATCACAGAAACCTCCAGGAAAGGGCACGCCGAGAATCGAAAGCTTCCGTCAGGCCCAGCGACGGAACTCGCACAGACATCACAACCGGGCGGCCTTGCCTGGCAAGGAAGTTCGCTCGGATCCGTACGCGTCGTACGATTGATCTTTCGGAACTCCTCGTCGTCTCACACAAAGGTATGACAATCGCTGCCCCCCTCGCAACGCATTCGCGTGGCGTCACCCCATTTTCTTCGCAATTTTCGCACGACTTTTCGGTTTGGTCCTCGGGAACGGGTCGGGATGAGTCGGACGGTTGGCGCGGTTGCGAGGATCAGATGTTTTGCGACGCGTCGTCGAAGGGTTTCGACGAACTTTGAGGGGACGCCCGAGAGCGGGTCCGAGGGAGCCTTGTCTCATTTTGCCGCAAAATCGTTACAACCCGCGGGGAAGTCGTTTCGAAATTGGACAACGCTTCTTCCACGACCTATCTTTAAGCGGCGACTTTGCGGTAGGAGAAGACCGTCCGCTCCCTCACACGCGCCGGAACCGTCGGCCATGACAGCCGCGGCCGGAAGCGAAGCGCCTCTCTCTGGGATGCGACCATGAGTTGGATTCGGGAGCCCAACGCGGAACCCATACCGGGCTACCGGCTCATCGAGCCGCTCGGTTCGGGTGGATTCGGCGAAGTCTGGAAATGCGAAGCTCCAGGCGGACTGTTCAAAGCGATCAAGTTCGTCTTCGGCAATCTCAATTCTCTAGACGTCGATTGCGTGCGCGCCGAGCAAGAGCAAAAGGCGCTCAGCCGCATCAAAGACGTCCGCCATCCCTTCGTTTGCTCGCTCGATCTGATTCGCGTCATCGAAGGCGAACTCGTCATCGTCATGGAGCTTGCCGAACGCACGCTGCACGATCTCTTCGTGGAATGCCAAAACGCCGGCATGATCGGAATCCCCAAAGACAATCTCATGAGGTATCTGCGCGACGCCTCCGAAGCTCTCGACTACATGAACGAGAAGCACAACCTGCAGCATCTCGACGTCAAACCCAAGAACCTCTTCATCTGCGGCGACCGCATCAAGGTCGCCGATTTCGGACTTGTCAAAAGCCTCGATCGCGGCAGCTCCGGCATGCTCGGCGGCGTCACCCCGCTGTACGCTCCGCCCGAGACGTTCGCCGGCAAGATTTCCCCTTTTAGTGATCAATACAGCCTTGCCATCGTCTATCAAGAAATGCTCACCGGGCATCGGCCGTTTCAAGCGAAGAACGTGCGCCAGCTTGCCCAGCAGCATTTGCAAGAAGCCCCCGATCTCCGTTCGCTTCCCGAACACGAACGCACCATCATCGGCAAGGCGCTGTCGAAAGACCCGACCAAGCGGTTCCCAAGCTGCATGGCCATGATGGCGGCGCTTTACAAGTCGTATGTGCCGACGCGCGTCGAGGTCAAGGCGGCCCAGGCCGCTCCCGAACTCGCCGGCATGCTACGTCCCAAGACCATGGCCGAGACCATGGAGGACATCGCCCTCGAATTCCGCAATCCCGGCGAAGAGGTGCTCGCTTACGACGACGTCTCCGAGATCTGCGATTTCGGGGCTCCCGCGCCGTCTCCCTCCACCAAGACCCCTCGGCCCATCCTCGACGAAGGCGCTCAAGCGGTTCAGGTTTCCGATCTCGGCGTGACCGTGGCGCAACCCGAAACCGGCGCGCTGCGACCCACCCGCGTGATCGGCCTGGGTTCGTTCGGACGCAAGGCGATTCTCGAGCTCCGCTGCCGACTCATGGACCGCTTCGGCGATTTGAGCAAGCTGCCTTTGATCCGATTTCTCGCGATCGATCCCGACCCCGAAGCCGCCACCCAAGCCGTGCGCGGCGCTCCGCAAGTCGCCCTGACGCGCAATGAAGTCATCAACCTGCCGCTGCAAGCGGTGGGCAATTACCGGCGCCGCAACCTCGATCATCTTTATGAATGGTTGCCGCGCGAGAAGCTGTACACGATGCCGCGTTCCTTGCAAACGCAGGGTTCGCGGGCGCTGGGTCGGTTGGCGTTTGCGGACAATCAACATCGCCTGATGTCGCGCCTGCGACGCGAAGTTCAAGAGGTGACGCAGTCGGATCACATTTTCGAGTCGGTCTCGCAAACGGGCCTGGCCTTGCGCGATACGACGCCGCGCATTTACGTCATCGCCGCGGCGGGGGGCGGCTCGAGCGGCATGGTCACCGATTTGGGTTACGCGATCAAACGCCTGCTCGCCCATCTGCGCCATCCCGATTCGCCGGTGCACGCTTTCCTGATGGCGGGCGCGCCTCAGGACCCGGCGACGCCCCGCACCGAACTCGCGAACGTCTACGCCACGCTGACCGAGCTGAATCACTACAGCGATCCCTCCGTCCTGTTCGCGGCTCAATACGGCCCCGACGGCCAGCGCATCATCGACGAAGGTTCTCCCTATACGACAACCTACCTATTGCCCCTCGCCCATCGTTCGCCCGATGCGTTGGCCGAAACGATTTCGCATCTGGGCTGCTACTTGTTCCAGGAGATGACCACGCCCTTGGGCCTGCGTCTGGATCACCTCCGTACGACGGAAGCCCTGACCGCCAGCGCCCTGGCCCAGGCGGGGCAGCTGTCGTGCCCGCTGCGTAGCTTCGGCACTTACGGCGTCTGGTTTCCGCGCGGCTTGCTGCTGCACCTGGCCGCCCGCGAAGCCTCCAAGCAACTCATCGAACAATGGAGCAAGAGCGGCGAGACGAATCTGACGCAAGAAGCGAGGCCGGAAATCGAACGCTTCGTGCAGCGCGTCGCCAATCATCCGGATTTGACGTCCGAAGCGCTGGCGCAGCTCATCGAAACGAGTTGCGTCGTCGGCACGCCGACCGACATCGCCACCGCGCCCGGCGAAGTGCTGTCGTCGATGCTCGGCAAACTCGACGAACAATCGATGCAGCCCGTCGCCCAGGACGACACCTCCAACTGGGCCAAGCAGGCTCTGCATCGCATCAAAGAATGGGTCGGCTCGGGCGAGGGCGAAGCGGAACTGGGCGAATGGCGGCGGACGAAATTGTCGCGTGCCCTGTCGGCGACGACGGCTCGCATCGTCGAAGATTGGGATCAGAAATGGGGCCGCGAGTTCGTCTCGCTCTTGGAAGTCCCCGGAGCGCGTCTGGCGGCCGCCGAACTCGCCGTCGAGCGCTTGCAAAAATGGTGTCAAACGCAGGCCGAGGCGCAGGCCGTCGCGCTTCGCGAACAAGCGGCCGAAGCGACTTTGGCCTGGATGAAGCTGCAAAACGCGATGCAGGAATGCATGACGGGCCAATCGGGCTTTCGCCTCTTCGGCGGCAACAAGAAGTCGCGCAGCATACGAAATTTTCTTGATATCCTCGGCCAATTCGCGCGCTTGCGTCTCGCTCAGGAAATCTCGATCTCCGTCAAGAACGCCTTCACCGGCCTTTCGGGTAAGCTCGGCGATCGGGGCCGCGACCTGGGCTTCTGCCGCCAGCGCCTTCGCTACCTCATGGAGAACCTCGACTACCAGCGCGAGAATGACGACGAAGACGAAATGTCGACGACGCACGCCGGCGAACTCACGCCCTCGCATTCCGCCAGCACAAGCCCCGACGGCCTCCTCGACATCATCCGCCAATCGGCCACGGCCCGTGTCGTGCTCCCCGACGGCGAAGACGATCTCGAACGAGCGGCTCTTCGCTTTCTGCAAAGCCTGAGCGTCGAACACTGGCAGCTGCTCGACAAAGAACTCAGCGAACGCGTGCTCGTTCCCCGCGGCGGGCTCCATAGCGCTTGCATCAACTCGGGCGATTTGACCAAGAACCTCGCCTTGCCGCTCGTGCGCGAGGCGAGCGTGTTGCTGGCGCATCATCTGCCGATCATGGATGTGGCCGACATCCTTCTGGGCGAGTGCGGCGAGAAGTCTCACGGCCATTCGTTTTCGGAACAGATCAAGGATTACCTCGATCGAGCTTATCCGCTGATTACGTGCAAAGACAAATCGCACCAGAGGTCGTTCATCCTGGTGCCCGCGAGCAAAGCGGGTCGCGAGTTGGCGCACAAGGTGGAAGAGATCGTCAAAGACGTGCAACTGGTCAAGGTGCCCGGTCAGGCGGATTTGATGTTTCTGCGCGAGCAAGGCGGCCTGACCGCCGCCGATCTGCACAAACTGCTAAGGCCATGTCAGGCCGCGTATCAGGCGAGCAACGCCGCGCCGTCCATGTCGCCGCACGCCCGATTCGATGTGGTGGATTGGCTGCCGCTGGATCCGTGATATCGAAAAAGCGAAAAGCGGAAAGCGGAAAGATCGAGTACGATGATGAGTAGGAAGAGACTCGATGACGAGTGCGATTAGGATTAAGAGTACGAGGGAAATTAGGCCGCGATCTCGGCGCGGATCAATAGTCATTTTCTCCTAATCGTACTCGTAATCGCACTCATCATCGGGTCTTTTCCTACTCATACTCCTACTCATCATCGTACTCGGGTTTTTCTTTTCTCCGCTATCTCATTGATCGCGTAGGCGCCCCGATTGATCCCTGGGATTCGGAGTACCTCATCCCAGGGCCTGGGTTGAATGGGGTGTTAGCCGCGCGGTTCGGAAGCGATGATCGCGGCGGTTTGACCATTCTTCGGAGCTTCATCGGTGGACGCACCCGCGGGGCGTTTGCCGCAAATGGCCAGGATCTCTTCCTTGAGCAGTTCTTCTTTTTCCAGAAGCTGAACCACCATCGTCTCCAGCATCTCGCGATGATCGACGAGAATGCGGTACGCTTTATCGTCGGCTTCGCGGAGCAGTTTCTGCACTTCCTGATCGATGATGTAAGCCGTCTGATCGCTGAAGTCGCGCGGTTCCTGGAGTTCCTTGCCCAGGAAAACATGCTCCTCGCCGATGCGGAACGACATGGGGCCGAGTTGCTCGCTCATGCCCCAGTGCGTGACCATGTATCGAGCCAGGCGCGTCGAATACTTCAAATCGCTCTCGACGCCCGCGTACGGTTGGCTGAAGAGGAGGCGTTCCGCCGCCCGGCCGCCCATGGCGCCGGCCAGCTGAGCTTTGAAGTGGTCGAGGCCGCGGTGGAAGTTCTCTTCCTCTTCGGGAACGAACTGCGTGACGCCGCCGGTGCGGCCGCGCGGGATGATCGACACCTTGGAAGGCACATCGCCCGCGGGCATGAACCAACCGACGATGGCATGGCCGGCTTCGTGATACGCGGTGCGGCGCTTGGTGTCTTCCGTGAGCACTTCTTCGCGGCGCGGGCCGAGCATGACGCGGTCGGCGGCGCGTTCGAAATCGACGGTTTCGAGGCGGTTTTTGTTCTCGCGCGTCGCGAGCAGAGCGGCCTCGTTGGCGAGGTTGCGCAGATCCGCCCCGGTCATGCCCATCATCTTGCGGGCGATCGATTCGAGATTAACGTTGTCCGCCAGGGGTTTATTACGGGTGTGCACCTTCAAGATTTCGAGGCGACCCTGCCAGGTGGGGCGGTCGACGGTGATATGGCGATCGAAGCGGCCGGGCCGCAACAGGGCGGAATCGAGGACATCGGGCCGGTTGGTCGCCGCGATGACGATCACCGATTCCGTCGGCGTGAAGCCATCCATCTCGCTCAAGATTTGATTGAGCGTTTGTTCGCGTTCATCGGAACCGCCGCCGACGCCGGCGCCGCGCATACGGCCCACCGCATCGATTTCGTCGATGAAGAGCAAACACGGCGCCGACTCTTTCGCCGTGCGGAACATATCGCGCACGCGACTCGCTCCGACGCCGACGAACATCTGAATGAACTCCGAACCGCTGATGCTGAAGAACGGCACGCCCGCCTCGCCCGCCACGGCCCGAGCGAGCAGCGTCTTGCC
>JBAXFO010000003.1:0-23871 GCA_037139885.1 Planctomycetota bacterium | reverse complement strand
ACTCAGCGACATGCCCGGGTGAAACGGCGTCGCGGCCGGAGACGTGATGTGCGGCGTCGTGATGTTGCCGGGGCCTTGATGAACGTTGTGGTTGATGATCGTCGGCGACGGGATTCGGCCCGCGCCAGGGTTGATCGAACCAACCGCGGATTGGCCGAGAGCATGAGCCCCCAGAGACCGTGTTCCGGAGTTCGCGCCCCCGATCGACGACGGCAGGGAACCGGGCGAACGAAGGTGCGGCGGCGCGGGAGGCAGGTGCAGATTCGACGTCCCGGCGGCCTTCGTATCCGCTTGCGTGCGGAGATTCGCGAGGTCGTGCGTTTGGCGAATCTGGAAGTTGTGCGCGGTCACGTTCGTGTTCGGGACCAGCTTGCCTTGTTGCGGCGTGAAGTGATTGAGCGCCGTCGCCGTCGTGGTCGGGGCCGCGGCCTTGCCGGTCATGCGGTCGTGAAAGCGTTGTTGATTCTGGGCGGCCCATTGCGGGTTGGTGCGATGCTGCCAGTTGGTGTAATTGTAGAGCGAATTGTGCGTGCCGCCCCACCAGGGACGATAGCCCTGGCCCGCATAATTGTGGCCGTAATAATTGCCGTAATAGTAGTGATTGAACCCAGGCCGATAGAAACCCGAATTGAGGAACGCGCCGATGCCGATCGCATAATTCGGCTGATAAAACCAGCCCGGATTGTTCCACAAAGGCGTCGGGAAATAGGCCGGGGCGAAGAGCATGCCGCGGTCAGCCAGGGGATAATCCCAATAGCCATCTGCGAACATGTAGCCGTTCGGCGTGCCGTAATATTGCGGATTGACCCACACCCGGCCATCGCGATACGGAGCCCAATAACCGGGCCGCCAGGCGAAGCGTTGCTCGGCGTCGTTGTACGCCCAATAGCCCGGCACATAATAGGAATTGGCGTCCGGAGCCGCGGCCAACGGTCCGTCGTTCAGCGCCGCCGGCGGCGCGGGCGTGTATTGCAATTCTTGCTGATTTTCGCCGACCCAAAAGCCCGGCGTCCAAGACCAACCCTTGTCCGTATTCGCCCAGTGCCCAGGCAGCCAGCGGCGTCCCGGAGGCGGATCGCGGAACGTCCCCGTGACCCAGACAAAATCGTTACGTTCCGCATCCCACGACCAGTAACCCGGAATCCATTCCAAATTCGGATTATCGGGCCGCTGCAAGGGCGGACGCTCCGGCAGCGGCGGCGGCGGCTCCTTGGCGATCGGAACGCCCATCTCCACCTTGCCTTCATTGGGCTGCGCAAACGCCTCGTGAATCGGCCCCCGCGTTTCCACCTGAAACTCCGGCTTGGGCAACGCAGGCTCGTCCTGAAAGGGGACGCCGCGATTCGTCGCAACGACAAACGTTACGCCGACGAGGAATATCAAAGACATAATGCGGGAGGAGAAATTCATGGGAGTCTTCCCAGACGATTGGACCGAGGGGGGTATCTGAATTCTAACCCCGTCACCGGACCGCCGAACGCACGATTCGTCCACCTTGCGGCGAATTCATGCGGCGCGGCCGACGCAACCCGCGCGGCCGAGCAAGGCGGATCCCGTTCCTTTCGAAAATCTTTCGAAAAGAGGGCGGGCGCTGTCGAACTCCGAAAACGCCATCCGACTAAATCGGTTGAAGGCCTAAACCAAAGTCGAATCCCCACCACTCAAAGAGCCGCTCTCATGAAATTCATCTGCCTGGGCTACATCGAACCGAACAAGCTGGAGACGATGCCCGAAAACGAGCGCAACGCCCTGGTGGACGAATGCTTCACCTACGACGATGAACTGCGCAAGAACGGCCACTTCGCCGGAGGGTATGGGTTGCAAGGTCCGCAATCGGCCGCGACTTTGCGATGGCGCGCCGGCAAACTTTCCGTTACCGACGGCCCTTATGCGGAAACGAAAGAACAACTCGGCGGCATCCTCATCCTGGAAGCACGCGATATGGAGCATGCCGTTCAGATCATGTTGAAACATCCCGGCGTGAAGGCCGGTCCCTTTGAAATTCGCCCCGCCGCGGACCTCGCTGAAATGATTCGTGAGAGCGAGCAGCGCCGGGCTTGAGACCTCGAGCTTCGGCGTCTTACTTCCGCACGCCGGGCTTTTCCCTCGCCGCACGGAATTCATCGCCGACGTTCCATGTCGGCAGCCCTTCCGCGTTCGCGACTTCGCGCGCGATATCGAGAGTGAAGCGCCCGAGCACGCGGAAGCCCGCATAGTCCCAGTCGGGCTTGACCTCATCTTGCGGCGAATGATAGGCGTTGTCGTTGAAGTCCTTATAGGCTTTGAGGGCGAAGTCATTCGACTTCCCCTGGATCTTCATCCCCGCCGCCACCGAGAACGCCGGCGCTCCGGCCTGGGCGAGCGAGAAATGATCCGATCGATAAAAGACCCCCAGATGGGCGCGTTTGTCGACTTCAATCTCAAGCCGATTTTTCGCAGCCGCCTTCTTGACCGTGTCCCAGACGGTCGTCCTGTCCGCGCCGGTGACGACGACCGACTCCGGCACGCCGAGCGGTAGAATCATGTCGAAGTTGAGATTGAGCGCGGTCTTGCTCAGGGGCACGGGCGGATTGGCGGCATAGTAGCGCGAACCGAGCAGTCCCTTTTCCTCGGCCGTGACCGCGAGAAAAATCGCCGAACGCTTGGGCCGCGGCGACTGAGCGCACCAGGCGCGGGCCAGTTCGAGCAGCAAGGCGCAGCCCGTGGCGTTGTCCGCGGCTCCGTTGTAAATCGCATCCCCCAGAACCGGTCGGCCGACGCCGAGATGGTCCCAGTGAGCCGTGAAGATGACCGCCTCCGCTTTCAAGTTTGGATCGCTGCCTTCCGCGATGCCGACGACATTGTTGCTCGTGAAGGGTTGGACGGCCGTCGGGAAATGCCCCTTCAAACGAACGCCCAGGGAATAAGCCTTGAACCCCTTCGCGTCCGCTTCTTTGAGCGCCCCTTCGACGGTGCGTCCCGACAGCCCCAGCAGTTTTTCGCCCGCGGCCCCGGAAAGCCAGCCTGCGAACGCGAGCGCCGGCTGACTCGGGTCGCGCTGGAGCTGCGCCCCTTCGAGGGGTTGAACGACCGAATAGGGATAACCCGCCGTTTCCTTGGTGTGGATGATGAAACACGCCTTCGCCCCACGGCGCGCCGCCTCCTCGAAGCGATACGTCCAGCGGCCATAATACGTAAGAGCCGTGCCGCCGAAAAACGCCGGGTCGTTCGAAGGCGGCTCATTCGTGAAGGCCACGACGACTTTCCCCTTCACGTCGACGTCGCGGTAATCGTCCCACCCAAACTCGGGCGCCGTGATGCCATGGCCGACGAAAATCGCCTCGGCGTCAAACTCCTCAAGCTCCTTTTGGGTTTGGTTCCGGCCGGCGAAACCCTCCTCGCACGGAATGTCGAGCGTCGTCTGCCCCGTCAACGCTTGCAGAGTCGCCTTGGGGCTCGTCACCACACGCACGAGGGGCACCGGCTGAAGGAATGTCCCGCGCACGCCCAGCGGCTTGAGCCCCGCCTTCTTGAATTCCGCCGCCAAATAATCGGTCGTCAGAATCTCGCCCCGCGTTCCCAGCCCACGCCCTTCCAACCGGTCGTTCGCCAAATATTCGACGGCCTCCTTGATCCGCTCCGCCGAAATTTCCGGCGCAGAGTCCGCGTACGCCGCAGCGAACGCTGCCGCGACCGCGAGAACCGTGAGACGACCGACGATTCGGAATTTCATCGAAGCCCCCTTCTGGGCTCGCGTATTTGCGAGGAGGACAAGCGCACTTCCATCTTAGGTTCTCGAAACGGGAGCGTCATCGAATGGACGGCCTCTGACAGGCGCATGGCCGAAAGGAGGGCTCAATTCGTGCATCTCAACGCGTGATGGCGGTTTGCTCCGCAGCAGGATTTGCATCGCGGACGGGCGGCTCCGTTTTGGAGAAGCGGCGCACCACATAATAGAAAACCGGCGTCAAAAAGATGCCGAACAGCGTGACGCCCACCATGCCGCTGAACACCGCCACGCCCAGCGAACGCCGCATTTCCGCCCCCGCCCCCGTGGCCACGACCAGCGGCACGACGCCCAGAATGAACGCGAACGACGTCATCAAGATGGGCCGCAACCGCAGCTGCGACGCCTCGCGGGTGGCGTCTGCGGTGGAGCTGCCGTCGTCCTCGCGCTGTTTGGCGAATTCGACGATCAAAATCGCGTTCTTGCTCGCCAGACCCACGAGCACCACGAAGCCGATCTGCGTGAAGATGTTCACCTCGAGCCCCGCCATGATCACCCCCGTGACCGAGCAGAGCAAGCACATGGGCACGACCAAAATCACCGCGAGCGGCAGCGACCAACTCTCGTACTGCGCCGCCAACACCAAGAACACGAACATCACCGCCAGAGCGAAGACATAGATGGCGACATTCCCCGCCTTCAGTTGCAAATACGCGAGCTCCGTCCATTCCGCCGCCATCTCCTTGGGCATCTCCTTGTCGGCGATCTGCTGAAGCAGGTCGATCGCCTGCCCCGAGCTGGTGCCCGGGCTGGCGGCGCCCGTGATCGCGGTCGACGAGTACATGTTGTAACGCATCACCATGACCGGCCCGTTCGTATCGCGCACGTCCAGCAACGTTCCCAGGCGAATCATCTGGCCCTGCTTATTGCGCACCTGAAGCTGCTTGATGTTCTCGACTTCGTCGCGGAAGGCATGGTCGGCCTGCACGTTGACTTGCCAGGTGCGGCCAAACTGGTTGTAGTTGTTGACGTAAAACGAGCCGAGGTAAACTTGCAACGTGCTGAACACATCGCTCGGGGAAAGTCCCAACGTCAGGCACTTGGTGCGATCGATGTCGAGATACAGCCAGGGCGTGCTGGCGCGCGAGCTGTTGTAAAGTTCGGCCAGTCCTTCGGTCTTGCCGGCGCGGGCGACGATGCGGTCGCTGACGCGCTGAAGCTGGTCGAGGCCGAGGTTGCCGCGATCTTCGATGATGAGCTTGAACCCGCCCGTCGTTCCCAGGCCTTCGACGGGAGGCCCGCCGAATGTCGACACGAGGGCGCCGCGAACTTCCTTCTGGCAGCGCCGGCGCAACTCCGCGGCGATCGCCTCGGCGCTCAGGGCGGGGCGGTTCCGTTTGCCGAATTCATCGAGCAGAATGTACATCGACCCCAGATTCGGTGCGTTCGCGCTCAAGATGAGCGATTGTCCTGAGATGCCGACCGTGTTTTTGACTCCCGGAGTTTCGCGGGCGAGCTTTTCGATGCGGGCCATGACGCGCTCCGTCCGCTCGACCGACGCCGAATCGGGAAGCTGCACGTTGAGAATCAGATAGCCCTTGTCTTGCTCGGGGATGAAGCCCGTCGGAGCCTGAATGAATTGCACCGCGGTGAGAATCAACAAACCGCCGTAAGCGAGCAACATGATCGAGCTGAGCCGCAGCGCTTTGCCGACCGTCCACCCGTAAGCACGCGTCAGGGAATCGAAGAAGCGATTGAAGGCGCGGAAGAAAACTCCGAGAACGGCATTGACGGGCCGGATGATGAACCAGCCGACGACGCCTCCCGCGATGAGCCCAGGCGTAAGGTACGCCGCCCACACCGACCACGCCAACCACGCGGGAATGGGATCGGATTCATCCGCCGGGTAGACGGGCAAGCCATACCGCCCGGCCACAAAATGGTTGCCCAGCCACACGGTCAGCAGACCCCCGAGCACGGCGAAGATCCACCAGGGGAGAGCTTCCTTCTTGTGCTCGTGGCCCCCCTCCCCTTCTTCGGTTTTGAAGATCAAGACAGCCCGCGACGGCGTCATCGTCAAGGCGTTGATCGCGGAGATGATCGTCGACACGGCGATGGTCACGGCGAATTGCCGAAAGAACTGCCCGCTGATGCCCCCCAGAAAACAGCAGGGGATAAACACCGAGCTGAGCACGAGCGTGATGGCGAGAACGGGCCCGGTGATCTCGTCCATGGCCTTGATGGTGGCCGTGCGCGCGTCGAGGCCCGTGGCGATGAGCCGTTCGATATTTTCGAGCACCACGATCGCGTCGTCGACGACAATGCCGATCGCCAGCACGAGTCCGAACAGCGTCAAGTTATTCAGCGAATAACCCAACGCCGCCATCACCGCGAAGGTGCCGATCAGCGACACGGGGACATCGATCATGGGCAGAATCATCGCCCGCCAGTCTTGCAGAAAGAGCAGCACCACGATGGCGACGAGAATGACCGCGTCGCGCAGCGTGGTGAAGACTTCGTCGACCGATTCCTGAATGAACGGCGTCGTATCGTAGACGATCTTGTAATCGACGCCTTCGGGAAAGCGCGCCTTGAGTTCGCGCATCTTGGCGTAGATGCCGTGGGCGGTGTCGAGAGCATTGGAGCCGGGGAGCTGGAAGATCGACAGCGCGACCGAAGGCTGGCCGTTGAGCGTACACGATTGATCGTATTGCTGCGAACCGAGCTCGACGCGCGGCTTGCCGTCTTCGGTTCGCGTCACCACATGCCGCAGGCGGACGATGGCCGTGGCGTGCGTCGCGGAACTGTCCTGAGTTGTGCTGTCGCTCGTCGTTCCGGTCGGATCCGCAGTGGTCATCGACTTCGAATTCGTCTGATCCGATTTGACGATGATGTCGGCGAATTCTTCGGGCGTGGTGAGCCGGCCCTGCGTGTTGATGGTGAGTTGAAACTGCTGCCCCTTGGGCACGGGGGGCTGTCCGATCTGTCCCGCCGCCACCTGCACGTTTTGCTGCGCGATCGCCAGCACGACATCCATGGCGCTCAGCTTCAGCGTCGCCAGTTTGTCCGGATCGAGCCAGGCGCGCAAGCTGTAATCGCGTTGGCCCAGATACGTGATCCCCGCCACGCCCGGCAACCGGCCCAGTTCGTCCTTGATGTAAATCGTCGCGTAATTGCTGAGAAACGTGCTGTCTTTCGAGCCGTTGGGCGAAACGAGATTGACGATCATCATCGTGCTGGGCGACATCTTCTTGACGCTGATGCCCTCGTTCTTCACGAGGTCGGGAACCACCGGCAGCGCCAGCGACACGCGGTTCTGCACGAGCACCTGGGCCATGTCCGAATCCATGCCCAGCTTGAATGTGACGGTCAGGTTGTAGCTGCCGTCGTTGGTGCATTTGGAGGACATGTAGACCATGCCTTCGACGCCGCTGACTTGCTCCTCGATCGGCGCCGCCACCGTGTCGCGCACGGTGAGAGCGTTCGCCCCAGGGAAGAACGCGGTCACTTGCACCGTCGGCGGCGTCACATCGGGATACTGAGCCACCGGCAGCGTCCACACCGCCACGCCCCCGGCCAACGTGATGACCACGGAGATCACCGTCGCGAATATGGGGCGATCGATGAAGAAACGCGAAAACATGTTTACACATCCTCATTCGGCGCGGCCACGCTCGGCCTGTCGCCCTTCGGAATTTGTCCGCCCCCGTTCATCTTCTGGCGAATCCCCCGCACGCCCATCACCAGCAGCACACCCGTCGCCGCGCCGACGCCCATGCCCCAATAGGGGAGCGCGAGCCGCAGCTTCTCGAACAGATAGCCCGCCGCCAACCCGAACAGCCCCGCGAAGAAATACGAGAGAGCCTTTTGATTGCGCGCGTTCGTGAGCACGCTCGTCTCGCCGACGCCTTGAATGACATAAAAGAACACCGGCGTCAGAAAGATGCCGAACAGGGTGACGCCGAGCATGCCGCTGAACACCGCCGTGCCCAGCGATTTGCGCATCTCCGCCCCCGCCCCCGACGCGACCACGAGCGGCACCACGCCCAAAATGAACGCGAACGACGTCATGAGAATTGGCCGCAACCGCAGACGCGACGCGGCCAGCGTCGCGTCGAAAACCGACTGCCCGTCGCGATGCAATTCGCGGGCGAACTCGACGACCAGAATCGCGTTCTTGCACGCCAGTCCCACGAGCACGATGAGCCCGATCTGCACGAAGATGTTGACCGAGCTTCCCGCGATGAGCACGCCGATCACCGAACAGAGCACGCACAACGGCACCACCAGAATCACCGCGAGCGGCAGCGCCCAACTCTCATACAACGCCGCCAGCGCCAGGAAAACGCACATCACCGCCAGGCCAAAGATATAAATGGCCGTGCTCCCCTCTTTGATTTGCATGAACATCAGCTCGGTCCATTCCGTCTTCATCGAGCGCGGCAGCGAGGCGTTCGCGATCGTCTCCGTTTGGGCGATCACCTCTCCCGAGCTGATCCCCGGCAGCAGGCTCCCCGTGATGGGCGCCGCCGTCGAAAGGTTGAAACGCGTGACGAAGATCGGCCCGGTGATTTCCCGTATTTTGACGAGCGTGCCGAGCGAAACCATCTGGCCCCATTTGTTGCGGATCTGAAACAGGTTGACGTTGTCGATCCGATCGCGAAAGCGGCCGTCGGCTTGCAGCGTCACCTGCCAGTGCCGGCCGAATTCATTGAAGGTGTTGACGTACATCGAACCGAGATAGATCTGCACCGTCTGATTCACATCCTCCAGCTTGAGGCCCAGCGTCTCGACTTTCGTGCGATCGATGTCGAGAAAAAGTTGCGGCGTGTTCGAGCGAAACTGCGTGGAGACGCCGCTCAGCCCCGGCTCCTTCTGCAATTGGCGAACGAGCTTGTCCGTTTGCTGCTGAAGCGCGGGCAGGCCGAGGCCCCCCTTGTCTTCGACCATGATCTTGAAACCGCCGGCGACGCTGAGCCCCGGCACCGGCGACGTGCCGAAGACCACCACCTGCGCGTCGCGCACCTCGCGTTTCCACTCTTTGCGCAGATGCTTCATGATCGCCTGGTCGCGCAGGTGGGGCTTCTGCCGGTCCTTGAAGGGATCGAGAATCACGAACAGCGATCCGAAATTCGGCCCGCTCGATTGCTGCACGAACGACACGCCGCAGATGGCGATGGTGTCGGCGACGCCCGGAGCCTCGCGCGTGATCTGCTCCACGACTTTCATCACCTCTTGCGTCCGCTGGAGCGACGATGAATCGGGGAGCTGAACGCTGACCATGAGCCGGCCCTGGTCTTGCTGCGGCACGAAACCGGTCGGAGCGGTGACGAACAGCCAATAGGTAAGACCCAGCAAGCCGACGTAAGCCGTCAACACCAGCGGACTGAGCCGCATGCTCTTGCCGATCGTCCAGCCGTAACCGAGCGTGATCTTGTCGAAGACGTAATTGAACCCGCGAAAGAACAAGGCCAGAGCCGCGTTCACCGGCCGAATCACGACCCAACCGAGCGCCAGGCCAACCAGCATGCCCGGCGCGAAGAAGCCCGCGGCGATCAGCCAACGCATCAGCGAACCGAGCTCTTCCAACTCGTCGCCGACCGGCAACCCCAGTCGCTCATTGAGCAGCGGCGGCAGCAGCCGAAGCGTCAGCCAACCGCCGAACAGACCGAAGATCCACCAGGGGAGAGCTTCCTTCTTGTGCTCGTGGCCCGCGCCGCCTTCGCCTTGTTCCCGGCTGCGGAAAATGAGCAAAGCCCGCGACGGCGTCATCGTGAGGGCGTTGATCGCGGAGATGATCGTCGATGCGGCGATGGTCACGGCGAACTGCCGAAAGAACCGCCCCGTGATGCCCGTGATGAACGCACAGGGCACGAACACCGCGCACAGCACCAGCGTGATGGCGATGATCGGGCCGGTGATTTCCTCCATCGCCTTGATCGTCGCCGTGCGCGTGTCGTAGCCTTTGGCCAGTTGCCGTTCGATGTTTTCGAGCACGACGATGGCGTCGTCCACCACGATGCCGATCGCCAGGACAAGGCCGAAGAGCGAAATGTTATTCAGGCTGAATCCCATGGCCGCCATGACGCCGAAGGTGCCGATGAGCGACACCGGCACGTCGATCATGGGCAGCACCATGGCCCGCCAGTCTTGCAGGAACAGCAAGACGACGAGCGTCACCAAAATGACCGCGTCGCGCAAGGTATGGAACACCTCGTCGACCGATTCGCGGATGAACGGCGTCGTGTCGTAACCGATCTTGTACGAGACGCCTTCGGGGAAGCGCCGCGACAGTTCCTTCATCTTCGCGCGCACGGCGTCGGCGACATCCAGAGCGTTGGTGCCGGGGAGTTGGTAGATGGTGATGCCGACGGAGGGTTGGCCGTTGAACCAGCATGATTGGTTGTAGTTTTGCGCGCCCAACTCGATGTCGGCCACCTGCCGAAGCCGAACGATGGCGTTGGACGTGAGCTGCGGCCCTGGGGTCGAGCCGCCGCCGCCGGCCGTCAATGAACTGCTCGCGGCGAGACCCGAAAGCGAGTCGTCGGTGTCGTTGTCGGCCATGGCGCCGCTGGAAGAGTTCGGCGACGCTCCGCCGCCTGTGCCGCCGCCGCCATCGGACGTTCCCCCGCCCGCTGACGACGCCCCCGGATCGCCGGCGCCTCCGGACGAGGAACTCGCGCTCGACGCTCCGCCGGGATCGGCGCTGGTCGATGTGGAGCCTTTCATCGTCAGCGATTTGCTCGCATTCGCGGCCCCACGCAGCGGATCGTTAATGCCCGATCCCGGCAGCCCGGAATTTCCCGATGCGACCTTCGTCGTCTTGCGCACGGGAGTCGACTTGTTCTGCCCGACTTTGACGATGATGTCGCCGAATTGCTCGGGCAGGGTGAGCCGGCCGAGCGTGTCGATCGGCTTTTGAAATTGCTGCCCCCGGCCCGTCGGCGATTGCCCCAACTGCCCGGCCACCGCTTCGATGTTCTGGCCGCGAATCGCCTCGGCGACTTCGATGGCGCTCATGTTCAGCGACGCCAGCTTTTGCGGATCGAGCCAGGCGCGGATGCTGTAGTCGCGCTGCCCCATGAGGTTCGCGTCGGAGACTCCCTCCACGCGCAAGAGTTCGTCCTTGACATTGATGAGAGCATAATTACTTAAGTAAACGCTGTCGTAGCGAGCGTTGGGGGAAAAGAAGTTGATCATCAGCAGCATGTCCGGCGTCTTCTTCCGGATCGAAATGCCCTGCCTCTGCACCGGACTTGGCAGGAGCGGCATCGCCAGCGACACCCGATTCTGCACCATCACCAGAGCCGTGTTGATATTGGTGCTGACATCGAAGGTGACCGCCAGCGAATACGAGCCGTCGTTGCCGCACTGCGACGACATGTACAACATGCCGGGCACGCCCGTCACTTGCTGTTCGATGGGAGCCGCGATCGTGTCGGCGACGACCTGGGCGTTCGCGCCGGGATAGCTGATCGACACCTGCACGCCCGGCGGCGTGATGCGCGGATATTGAGCCACCGGCAACGACACGAGCGCGATGCCGCCAATGAGCGTGATGACGATCGACAGCACGGTCGCGAAGATGGGACGGTCGATGAAGAAACGCGAGAGCATGGGCGCCGCAACCCTCCGTTATTTCTTGCGGGAGGGGGGATCTTTTTGGACGACCGGAGCCTGCCGATACGACGGCATCTCCTCGAGTTTTTCCGTTTGCACGACCATGCCCGGCCGAACTTGCTGCAACCCGCCGACGACGACCCACTCGTCGCCCGTCAGCCCCTCGGTGATCGCCCGTAAGCCGTCTTGCTGAAGAGCTCCGAGCTTCACTTGCCGCGACTCGATCTTGTTCTCGGCATTGACGATGTAAACGTATTTCAGCCCCTGATCCGAAGTGATCGCCCGATCGATGACCAGCTTGGCCGGGTGTTTCTCGCCGATCGGCAATTGGATGCGTACGAACATGCCGGGGGCCATGAGCCGCACGCCGTTGTCCGGCTTCGGATTCTCGAAGACGCCGCGAACCGAGATGCTGCCCGTATTGGGATTCACCTGGTTGTTGACGAAATCGATGTGCCCCTTACGCGGAAAGTTCGTTTCGCCCGGCAAGCCCATGTTGACGGGGATCTTGCCTTCCTTCGGTTGCTGGATGCGGCCGCTATTGATCGCCTGGCGAATGCCCGTGAGCGTCGATTCATCCATATCGAAATAGACGTACATTGGATCGAGCGATACGACCGTCGTCACCAGCGTTTGATCCTGGTTGACGAGGTTGCCGACCGTCAAATAGCGGCGACCAACCTGGCCATCGATGGGGGACGAGACTTTCGTGAAATCGAGGTTGAGCTTGTAAACTTCGGTGCTGGCCTGGAACGCCTTGACGCGCGCCAGCGCTTCATCGACGGCTGCCTGGTCTTGATCGATCTGCTGAGCGCTGACGGCTCCGCGCGTGCCCCGGTCGCGCGCCAATGTCGTTCGCGCCAGTTGCAACTGCGCCTCATACAGCGCCACCTGACCGCGCGCTTGATCGAGTTGCGCCTGGTAAGGCCGCGGGTCGATCTCGAACAGCAGCTCCCCCGCCTTCACCTCGGCGCCTTCTTTGAATGGCATCTTCGTCAGATAGCCCGTAACGCGCGGCACGACATTCACCGAGTCGACGGCATTAGTCCTGCCGGTGAACTCGACGAAGTCGGTCACCTCGCGCTCGAGCGGCTTACTGACAGGCGTCACGGGCGCTTCCGACGGCGCGACCTCGCGCGCCTTCGACGCACAACCGCCGACGAAGAAGCATCCTAAAAGAATCGGACAAAGAACACGCCCCATCGATCACCCCTTGCGAACTCCCATCCAACTTAGCAAATCGAGCGCCGCGGCAAAACCTGACCCGGATGTCAGCCGGCCGGCGGCGGCCCAGCGTCCATCGACGGATTCATGAGAAACCGCCCGCTTCGCCGGCAGGACGCCTGCTGAATCTTTCATCAGCAGGCGACGTTTTAAGCGGGCCTTTCAAGAAAAGTGAGCCGGCCCGTCATCGTAACGAACGAGCCGGCTCCGCAACAGGACGCACTGCCGATGTGAAATATTACGGCTGCACACTCAATTCATAGTGCATCTTCCGCGGCCGGGCCGCAACGCGAATCTGCTCGTCCGCTTCTTCGACGCGCTTCGTCAAAGCCGCGAGCTGGGCGGGGCCATCCGCGGGGCCCTTGTTGCGTGTGACGCCGGCCGACAAGCTGCGCCATTGTCCCACGAGCGCTGCCCGGGCGCTGACGGCGGCCAGAATCGCCTTGCTCTGAGCCGCGATCGGGTTCGCCCCCTTCAAGCCGGGGCCAAACGATGTGAGGTTCACGCCCGCTTCCAGTTCCGCAGCCGTCACCGTGCCGAGCGAGCCGCCTTCGACCTTGAGTTCGTAGTTGCCGGCCTTCAAACCGGTCACCTTGAGCGTGTACTGGCTCATGTCGAGAATCGTCGGATCGATCGCCAACACCGCTCGGGTGTCGTCGGGGATCGGAAACGGCAGACGCTCGTCGAGCCGGTCGAAAGCGACGTTGCCGTCCTTGACCGTCAACGCCTCGACCACGCAACCCTTGGCGTCAATGGTCTTGGCTCCGACATTGATGACGGCGCTGCTCACGAACGGATCGGCCCCGAGCGCCTTCAGCAGCGCGGCGGCCATCATCAACTGCCCCGGCGCGCCGGGATGAACCGGATCGCCCCCCATCGAAACCAGCTTCCCCTTGTTCTTCTCATGCGCGGCCAAGAACGCCCGGAGATGCTCGACGCCTTCGAGCTTGTCGTTGCCGGCAAGGTTTTTCACCTGGCCCAGACCGGTGAGCAAGATCTCGTTCGGCTTGTTCTTGCCCCACACGTCGATGAGTGCGTGGAACTGATCCGCATAAGGAATGTTCTCCTTGGCGGACAATTCCTTGAGAGCGTCGGCGTACTCGTGCAGGCGTTTGTTGCCGCCCAGCGACGCCATGGTGTTGCCGCTGTTGATCGGGCTTGCCGACAGAATGACTGGCCGGGCTTTGATGCCGCGGATGCGTTCGATCATTTTGCCCATGTTGGCCGCGAACTTGTCGGTGGGCGTGCCCCCTTGATCGTTCATGCCGAGTTCGACGGAGACGACCGTCGGCTTCCACGCGGCGATATCGTAATCGAAGCGGTCGAGCGTGCTCGGAATGGTATGGCCGCCGACGCCCGAATTGCGGAAGCCGAACTTCAGCTTCGGATAGCGGGCGTAACAGAAGGCTTCGAAATAGTTCGAATGCAAGTGCTGAGCGGTGATGCTGTCGCCAGCCATCACCCAGATATCGCCGTCTTTGAGCGGAAATTCCGCGTTCGCATGGGCGGCGATCAACAAACTCGTCGCGGCGGCGAGAGCCACGATCCAGCGGCGTGGGTTCAACATGGAAGACTCCAAGAAAGGGGAAGGGCGGACTTCTTGTGTACCACGGAACTTCGGCGAGCGAAACGAATTTTTCACAAAGGCGCGGGCAGATCGCGACGCGTGAAGGTCCAGAGCGCCAGACCGTAGCCCGCCGCCCCCACGCCAAAAAGCACAGCCATCATCGGCCACGCCGCCGCCTGCCCCTGAATCGCCGGTTGCGGTTGGTAGTAGTAGAAAACCGTCCACGGCCGCAACGGTTCGAGCACGTCCCACATCTGCCCGAGCAGATTGATCAGAAACATGCCCAGCGTCGCCAGGACCGCGAACCCCAACACCCGCCAGCGAAAGCGGCCCATCGACGACAGCCACACCGTGTACCCGCTGATGGCGAAGATCAAACCGCCGACAAACCCAAGCGCCCGCCCAAACGGCCAGGCGTCGACTTTGAGTCGGTCCCCCTCGCCCCGCTCTGCCGCTCCTCCAGCCAATAATCCCGGCCCTTCCAAGCTCACGCGAAACGGTCCCGTCGAGAAGGGCCCCCATTGCAGCGTCGGCGTCTCGATGAGATAGGTCAGCTTCTTGAGACCGCCTTCGCCGTTCGCCTCGAGCTTGGCGACATCGATCGCGTTCACCTGAATGCGAGGCCCAATCCACGCGACGCCAATCGCATTGCCCGCCCACAGGCTCAAGCAGAGGATCGGAATCGTGATCGCGTCGACGATCAGATGCGCCGCCAACAAGCTCGAACGCGGAATCGGTTGAGCCAGGAGCAACTCCATGGTGCCGCGGTCGAGCTCGCCCGCGAGAGCCCCGGCGCCTCGTCCCACGCCCCACATGCAAAAAATGACGATCACCAGCGGATGCACGAAACCGATCGTCAGCAGGTCTTGGGCGCGATCAAGATCGACGTTCGAACCGCCGATGAGGCTGCGGATCGCCCGGCCGGGACCTTGAAACAACACTTCCTCACGCACGCGGCTCAAGCTCAGTCCGCTGGTGTTGGCCATGAGATCGAACACCGGCTGCAAATCGCCGACGATGCGTTCGACGACTTTCGCCCAGAAACATTGAAAGGCCGCGAGCGTGAGCGCTGTCACAAGAAGCGGCATCCGCGCGTCGCGCAAGAGCTTCAAAACGAGCGTCGCCGTCATTCGGGGCCTCCGTGATAGCGTGCGTAAATGGCCGTCAGCCCGAGCGGTTCGATGTGCAATCCCGTGACCGGTTGCCGGGCCAGCCAGCGCAATAGCTCCGGCAGCGGGCCCGTCATCTCCAGCGTGAAGCGATCCGGCGTCGCTTCCAAAACTTGCAACCCTTCGAGTTCGGGAAACGGCTCGATGGCGCCGGCGCAATGGGCCCGCACCAGACGGCCGTGCCGCAATTCGGCGAGCGCTTGTTGGTGGACCAGGCGCCCCTTCCGCAAGATGGCCACGCGGTCGCAAACCTCTTGAACTTCGCTCAAGACATGCGACGAAAACAACACCGCCTGACCACGCTCCTTGCAGAGGCGCACTTGTTCGAGCAGTTCATCGCGCATGGTCGGGTCGAGAGCGTTGGAAGGTTCGTCCATGATGACGAGCGGCGTTCGCAAAAGCAGCGTTTGCAAGAGCGCCACCTTCCGCTTCATGCCCGACGACAGATTCCGCAAGGGACGATCGAGATCGATATCGAAACGGCGCGCGAGATCCGCCAGATCGCCGTGCGGGGCGACGCCGCGCAGCCCCCAGAGAAAGTGGATCAACTGCCGACCGGTCATGTTTTCATACAGCCGCAACTCGCCCGGCAAATACGCCACCTGCCGCCGCGCCGCTACGCTGTCCGACCAACAATCGTGTCCGCCGATCGACGCATGACCCGATGTCGGCCGCAAAAACCCGAGCATGAGCCGCAGGGCCGTCGTCTTGCCCGAGCCATTCGGCCCGAGAAGACCGAACACCTCGCCCGGCGCGACTTCGAGATCGAGCTCGTCGAGAGCCCGATAGCGGCCGTAATCTTTGGTCAATCGCTGCGTACGCAAGAGCATGGAGTATTTATAGTCCGCGCTCAAAACATCGGATCGCCCAAAGTTCGATCGGTTTTTTCCGGTCGAAGCCCGAAAGATCTCCTAGAAAGCGTGCGTCGGAATCTTGCCGCACTTGAGAAATTCCCTATCAACGGACGGTCTTGTTCCGCAATATCTGGCTCGTGGAAACGAAGTGACGGGCCAAAATAAAAATCGGAATTTTCAAGCCGCTTGCGGCGCGGTTGTTCGCATGCGCTCGCAGCTGGGCTATTTCGATCCTCCGCCGACCGATTCTCTCGGTGAATGACGGTCGGTGAATCGCCCTTTCGAGGCCAAGGCGCTCTGCGGGCGCGCACCTCCACCCCCCGACTGTAACACGATTTTCGCCGTTCACCGAACGGGAATTTTGCAGCGTGGGTTCACGAGCCAGCGACCGTTGACGAGATTGCGGACCGGTTCGCCCTCGAAGATCCGCTTCGCTTCGAGCGCCCCTTTGTCGCGCATCTCCTGGAACCCTTCGACCGAATAGAACGCAGCATGCGGCGTCAGGATCACGTTGGCGTGCTGGCGGATGCCTTCGTGCGTCAGCGGTTCGGGTTCGACGACATCGAGCCCGGCAAAACTCACCTGACCCGATTGCAGCGCGGCATACAGGGCGTCGAGATCGATCACCGGACCACGGGCCGTGTTGACGACATAGGCGCCGCGCGGCAGTTTCGCGAGCGTGTCGGCGTTGAGGAGATGGCGCGTCTCGGCGGTGAGGGGGCAGTGGAGGCTCAAAAATTGCGACTGGGCCAGCAGGTCGTCGAGGCGGGAGCAGCGTTCGACGCCGAGGGCTTTTTCCAGACCGTCGGGTTGATACGGGTCGTAAATGACGACGCGCATGCCGAGAGCTTTGGCGCGCGGCACCATGGCCGAACCGATGCGCCCGCAACCGACGATGCCGAGCGTTTTGCCGCGCAGCCGCGGCGTGCCGAAGACGACGCGTGGATCCCATTGCCCTTGCCGCACGGATTGATCGGCGGGGCGAAAGCGGCGGGCGATGGCCAGCAGCATCAAGAGAGCGTGATCGGCGACTTCCTCGGTGCCATAATCGGGGACATTGCACACGACGATGCCGCGCCCGCCCGCAGCCTTGATGTCGACATTGTCGAAGCCGACGCCGCAGCGGATGATCGCCTGACACCGGGTTAAACGGGAGATCGACAATTCGGTGAGGCGGATGTCGTGATAAACGAGCAGGACATCGGCTTCGGGGCCGCGCCGCGCGACATCGGCTTCGTTGTCGGTCTGCAAGAGCTCGATGTCGGCAAGGCCTTCGAGGATCTTCTTTTCCGAACCGGCTTCGGAAAGATAATCGGTGATGAGAACTTTGAAGGGCCGCGTCATGCCAGTCTCTCTCGAAGAACAATAATTCCCGCGAGGCTTTTTCTATCGAGCAAACGACTCTCCGCCAGCGGAAATGCCGGCGGCGGAACGAAGTTTGCCCCGTGAAACGAAGCGGGCCGAGAAAACGCCACGGCGCCTGATCGGCAAACGTCGCCAGCGTGTCGGTCATGTTGTTGATGGCGTCGGCGAGGGCGGCCAGCGATGTTGCGCACCAATTTCGAGGCCGGAACCTTGGAAAACGGGCGAAAGGGAACCCGGCGCGACCGACCTCGAGTTCGCCGCTACGATTTTCCGCGCCGCCGCTTAGAATGACGCCTGCCATCGTTCGTTCGTTACTTGGGAGCGCAATTATGCAACCACAGGGCGGTCCGCCGCAAAAAATCGTTCTGCCAGGCGTCAAACATGTCGTCGCGGTGGCCTCGGGCAAGGGGGGCGTCGGCAAATCGACGGTCGCCAGCAATCTTGCGCTCGCACTGAGCATGCTCGGCCGCCGCGTCGGGTTGCTCGATGCGGATATCTATGGTCCCAGCGTGCCGATCATGATGGGCGTCAAAGAAGTCGTCGATCCGCAGACGACATCGTTCCCGCTCGAACGCCATGGCATCAAGCTCATGTCGATGGGTTTCCTCGTGAAACCCGAGACCGCGATGATCTGGCGCGGGCCGATGGTCCACAAATATCTTACCGGCATGCTCACGCAGACGCCGTGGGGCGAGCTCGATTACCTCGTTATCGATCTACCCCCCGGCACGGGCGACGCGCAGCTCACGCTCACGCAGACGGCTCCGCTCACTGGCGCGGTGATCGTGACGACGCCGCAAGACGTGAGCCTGATCGACGCTCGCAAGGGGCTGGAGATGTTCCGCCAGGTGAATGTCCCGGTGCTGGGCATCATCGAAAATATGAGCTACTTCGTCGGCGAAGACGGCAAACGCTACGAGATCTTCCGTCATGGCGGCGGCAAGAAGCTGGCGAACGAAACGGGCGTGCCGTTCCTGGGCGAAGTGCCGATCGATCCGCGCGTGGCCGAGTGCGGCGACGGCGGCGAACCGATCGTCCGCAAATATCCCGACAGCCCGGCCGCCAAGGCGTATCTGGCGTTGGCCCAGGTCGTCGCCGCGGCCGTGGGAACTCTGGGCGAACAGGCGGCGCTGCCGGGGCTTGAGTTGTAACGTCAGATCGCTTCGTTGACCGCGGTGCGCACGGAGGTGATGAGGTTGAGCATCGGCCGAAACCACAGGTAATAGAACGCGGCAAACCAGAGAATGATCACCAGGAACAAGGCCCCGATCGTGAGCACGGGGCCGAGCAAAACGATGATCAGGACAGTGAGAAAGCCCAGCGCGAACAGAATGATCGGTCCGGAAATGACGACGACGATCAGCCAGGTGAGCAGGTTGAGGGCGGCGCTGGCGAGGAGCGGTTTCTTCACGTAAAGCGCCACTTGCTTCAAAAAGAGAATGAAGCTGAAGATGCCGGCGAAGCTGCAAAAAATGCTCGCCGGTTCGAGCAGAGCGACAAGGTTCGCCTTTTTCACCGGATCCATCGGAAACAGCGGCGCCAGCGCCATGAGGCCCGAAGCGAACAGGGCCATGACGTCGAACACGATCGACGTCATGATCAGTCCACGCCCCTCCGCCTTTTTGGGCACGAAGCAACAAAACCCCGAGCCGACCATGCCGACGATCGGAATGGCCGCGCCCATGATCGCGACCATGATGGCACAGACCAGCGCGATCGCCCCGAAGATCATCAAGGCTTCGGGCGCGAGTCGCTCCACGTCGGGCGCCTTGGCGGCCGCCGCGATGCCCGAAAAAATCGAGCCGAGCAGAGTGAAGAAGATCAGCACCGTGATGCCCCACATGCGAATGATGTGGAGCAGTAAGCCGAGCGACACTTTCCGCAGGCGGACTTTGCGGTCCGTCTGACGCAGCTTGCGCCGCTCCTCCGGCGTTTCGGGGGAGCCGTCGCCGGTGTCGTCGTCATCGTCGTTGAGCCGGGCTGCGGCGCGAACCGGGGCTTTCTTTTTGGGGACGGCTTCCCTCTTGTCGGGCGTTTCGTCGAGCGGATCGGCCCGGAACAATTCTTTACATTTGGGGCAACGAACACGAACGCCTTTGCGTTCATCGGGAACGCTCAGGCCGTGACCGTTGGGGCAGCGAACACGAATGGACAAGCGGAACCGCCTTTGAAGTTGAGGCCCAGCGGCGCAGCGCGACTTGCACGAAGCCGAACCGCCGACGCCCGACCAGGCTGGACGCTGGAATCACGGAAATTATAACGATTTTTGGGCTTTTGCAAGTCGAAACCGCCGCTGAATTCGCAAGGGAGACGGCCAGCGCTCCGGCGCGGCCCACACGTGAAGAAGGCGACATCCCCCGCAGCGGAGAGACGTCGCCTTCAATCGCTCAGAATTTTGGAGCTTGCGGCCAAGCCACCGAAGACAGCCGCTTATCGCGGCCTCAAATTTCAGCGGTCGGCGGCCGTGCGTACGGGCTGCGAACGCGTCTTGGCTTTGGCGCCCGTCGACGCCACATCCATAATCGGACCAATCAGCAAGGAATAGATGGCCAACACGATAATCCAGCGGAAGGTCATGGCGTCTTTCCTTTCGGAGACGATCAGCAGTTAACATCTGTCGGATCCACAGCAAGTGCAATCGCGATGCCGCTTCCGTCGGGCGTTGCGGTCTTTCGGCATATCTTGCGGAAGCTTTGGCCGGAAAGCGGGTTACGTCGTGGAGGACACTTGGGCGATGCGGCGCCGGTGTTAACGGAAGTTAGCGCGCCATGTCGGGGGGTGTTTACGTCAGGCAACGTCGGCTAAGAAACGGAACGATCCGCGGAGCCGTAGGACTTCTCTTCGACGAGGGGCGAGCCGAGAGCTGTGTTGATCGTTCGCTTGAGTTGGGCCCGGGCGTCGTTCTGTTTGTATACCGAGCGCGCCAGCTCGATGAAGCGGGCTCCGAAATCGTGGTCCCGTTCGCAGGCACGCAGATCGTCTTCCAGTTGCCAGAGAATCTCATTGACGCTTTTCAATTGCTCGGCCAACTCGACGAGAGGCTCATGGTGGGCCAAAAGTTCGGCCCGTTGACCTTCGAGCAGGCGGATCTCGGTTTTGACGTTTTCGATCTGGGCGGCGTTCGTCATCCGTTCGCTTTTGATTTGCAGAATGCTGATTTTGTCGAACAGCTCGCCCGGCGAGATGGCCACCCAGCACGCGCCGGCGAGGTCGTCCGCCGGTTCGTCGACTTGATCGTGCGTGGCGATTTCGAGAGCGCCCGCGAGCTGACTATCGACCGCCTGCGCCACGGCTTCGGTCAGGCGCCGGAAGACATCGCCCCAGTCGCCCATCGTCTTTTGGCGGAAGAGCCGCATGGAGGGATACCAGGGGCTGTCCTCGCGGCCCTGGAACCAACGCCATTCCGCGGCATGATGCAGCGCGACAAAAGTCGGCACGCCGAGACCGCCCGCCAGGTGCGCCACGGCGGAATCGGAGGTGACGATGAGATCGAGGTTCATCATCAGGGCGGCGGTGTCCATGAACGCGCCGGCGGTCTCGTCGAGTTCTGCGTCGAAATCGATCACGGGCACCCGATCCCGAAGGGGGGCAAGCTGCTCGACGCCGTGATGCTTTTGCAGACTGATGAGCCGAACGCCCGGAAGCGCCGTCAGCGGAGCGAAGTTCGCCAGCGGGGTCGAGCGAATGCGGTCGACGGGAAACGAGGGATCGCCCTGCCAGGCGATGCCGATGCGGTAGCCTTCGATCGAGGCGATTTTGCCCGCCCAATGACGCACGAGCTCGGGATCGGCGAACAGGTGCGGTTCGGGCGCGTCGATCGTTCCCAACACATCCGGCAAGCTCATCATCGGAATCTGCACATCGCATTTGGGCAGTCGTTCGTTGGACCCATACAGGCGATCGATCCCCCGGCAGCGGGCGGCGATGGGCATTAACCGCTGCGGCACGACGCAATGAACCTGCCCGCCGCGGGCTTTCACGAGGGGCAGAAAGCGGAGGAACTGCAAGACGTCGCCGAAGCCTTGTTCGTGGACGACCAAGATCGTGCGGCCTGCCAGAGCGCTGCCGTCCCAGAAGGGGGTCGTCGCGTGCAGCTCTTGCAACGGCGCGATTTCGAGCCGCACGCGATAATCGGGCCAGCCGCGGGCGAAATCGGCGTTGCGCAGGAGCGCCAGCGCACGATTGAGCCGGGCGCGTTTCAGCGTCGGGTTGAGGCGTAACGCCTCGTCGAAACGTTCGAGAGCGAGGGCGCCTTGACCGCGATGAAAGTGAATGAGCCCCAGGAGGCTGTACGTTTCCGCTTCCAGCGGATCGAGACGCAGCGCCTCGAGCAGTCGGGCTTCCGCATCATCGAATCGGCAGAGTCCCGCCAGAGCTTTGCCGAAATTACGATGCGGCGAGGCATTCTGGGGTTCCAGGGCGATGGCCGCTTGATAGCGTGCGATCGCCTCGTCGAAGCGCCCTAATTCTTGCAGGGAGTTACCGCAATTGTCCATCGCCACGACGGCGTCGGGCCGAATTCCGAGGGCCGCTTCGAAACATTGCAGGGCGGCGGCGTCGTCGTGATTTTGGGCGTGCAGAGCGCCCAGATTGTTGAGAGCCTCGAAATTCCGCGGGTCGAGCCGCAGCGCTTCCCCCAGATGACGAATCGCGGCGGCCGTGTCGCCGGCGTTGAGATACGCCAGGCCCAGGTTGTTGTGGCTCTCGGCGGCATGAGGCTGCAATTCGACGGCACGCCGCAAAAGCGGAATCGCTTCGAGCGGCCGTTTGAGATTGACGAGCAAGGTGCCGTAATTGCGAATCGCATCGCAGAAGTTCGGGTCGTCGGCAATGGCGCGGCGGTAATGTTCGATGGCTTCGGCGTGGCGGCCGAAGATCGCCAGAGACAGGCCGTAATTGCAATTCGCGGTCGGATCGTGAGGGATTTGCCTCACCAGACTCTCGCGAATCGCCAGGGCGTCGGCATGCCGCGCGACGGAGGCGTAAGCGACGCCGAGGTTGTTAAGAGGTTGGAGATAGTCGGGCTTGATGCGGATGGCTTGCTCGTAGGCGTCGATCGCCGTGGCGATTTGGCCGTGCATGTGGGCGGCCAGGCCGCGGAGAAACCAAGCCTCCGCGAAATCCGCATGAGAATTCAGAACGCGATCGGCGCAGAGGGCCGCCGTGGCGACATCGCCGCGGTCGAGAGCTTCAAACCCGAGCGTCACGTTCGCCGCGAAATTTTGAGTGGGCATGGAGAAGTCGCTACAGGGAGGAAAAGAAGGACGCAGCAAGCGCCCCCCGACAGTCACGCTTGCGATCGAATCGTCGCCGGCGACTGCAGTTTGACGCCGTGAAATTCGATCGCAGACTTTCATTCATCTAATTGAAACCAAGACGAGACATCGCGGTTCCAGCAACATCGTTAATTCGCCGTAAGTCGTCCATTGTCAAATATTCCTTGTGCGCGCCGACGACGCCGGCGTTGGGAAGAATCGTATTTTCATGAAGCGACGGCCGTTCGAGCGTGCTGGGCGCCTCACCGAGCGGCTCCGCCAGACCGAGCATGACATTTTCGAAATCATGGGCCAGGTCGCGAAAGCGGACGTACGTCACGTGCCCCTTCAAGTTTTCGGGGACTTCGAGCGTCCAGCCATTCACATGAGTTAACCAACGGTGCAGCACGGAGTCTTCCTGTCGATATTGATACCGCATCATCTGCCCCGCCGGAGCGGAACGGAGGAACTCGCTGCACGTCGCCGTTTTCGGTCCCTCGTGCCAGGGAAGCCGGTTCAGAAACTTCCAGTAGCTGACCATCACGTCGCGCGGATCGCGGTAAACGTAAATCACGCGAAAATCGCGAACCAACGAAGCGAACATGCCCTGGAAAAAAGCGAACGAATGATGCGTTTTGACGATGTTCGCCAGCGGGACATTCGCGAACTGCCCGAAATAGGCGGCCAGATGCTCCGGATCGTAAAAGTTGAGCCCCAGCTCGAAATCGAAATTCAGCCAGGGCCGCGCGACGTATCCGTAGCATTTCGCGATGGCGTTCATCATGAAATGCGTCCCAGAGCGTTCATGGCTGACAACCATAATCTTGGGACGGGGGCGGGCGAACGTTTGGAGCATCGTAACAAGTAGATTTCCGGGTGGCTTCTATTTAAGGAACGCTGAGTGCCTTATTATGAGAAGTATACTTCCTCATTCTATCAGTCCGCGATCTTTTAGACGCAAATATTCGGCGCGCGTTCCGCCAAATCTCGGCTCTCATCTTTTCTTCATCCGCGATTCCCAGCGGCGTTGCGAAATCGTCATGGAAATAGGCCTTGTTCCAATCGTGTTCGGCACGGTATTTGCGCCTAGCAAATACATCTGAACAGTATT
>JBAXFO010000002.1:0-24062 GCA_037139885.1 Planctomycetota bacterium | reverse complement strand
CTGGAACTTCAAGGAAACCGTCGCTCGCCTTCTGGAGCGAGACGCCGCCATCGCCATTCAAAACGGCGACGAATTGCACGCGAAAGTTCTCGAATTGCTCGGCGACGAAACCCTCCGGGAAAAGCTCGGCGCCGCCGCCCGCGCCTTCGTCCGCTCGCAACAAGGCGCCACGACACGAACGCTCGAAGCGTTGGAAAGCCTGCTGCCCGGGACGGACAACGTCCAAGAAGCGGCGTGAGCGAGCGACGTTTTCAGGTAAAAATCGAACGCGGATATTCAGGAAAACCTCGATCGCCTGAATATATTGACTTGCCGTCGTGCAGCGCCAAGTCTATTAACTTGTCGCCACGACAAAGATCGGGAACAATTCGATGGGCTATCGCAGTCTCCGTGAATGCACCGACGATCTCGAACGAACGCGGCAACTCGTGCGCGTCGACGCCGAGATCGATCCCCATCTGGAAATGGCCGAGATCCAGCGACGCGTTTATCAAGCCGGCGGCCCCGCTCTGCTGTTCACGCGGCCCAAGGGATGCCGGTTTCCGATGGTCGGCAATCTCTTCGGTACTCTCGCCCGGGCGCAGTTTCTCTTCCGCGACCAGCTCGAAGCGGTGCGTCATCTGGTCGAACTCAAAATCGATCCGGCCAACTTCTGGAAGAACCCCTGGCGGTATCGCGACGTGCCCCGCTCGCTCTGGCATTTGCGGCCCAAGTTCGTGAGACGCGGCCCCATTCTCGAAGGCCAATGCACGATCCGCGATCTGCCCCAGCTCGTTTGCTGGCCCAACGACGGCGGCGCCTTCGTCACGCTCCCGCAGGTTTATACCGAAGACGCCGACGCCCCCGGTTGGCGGCATTCCAACCTCGGCATGTATCGCATCCAGCTCACCGGCAACGACTACGCCCCCGATCGCGAGATCGGTCTGCATTATCAGCTTCACCGCGGCATCGGCGTCCATCAGAGCAAAGCCCAGGCGAAGGGGATGCCGTTTCGCGTCAGCATCTTCGTGGGCGGGCCGCCCGCCATGACTCTGGCGGCCGTGATGCCGTTGCCGGAAGGGATGCCGGAATTGACGTTCGCCGGGGCTCTCGGCGGGCGCCGCGTCCGCTTGATCGCCGGAGCGAAGGGGACACTGCCGTTGCCCGCGGACGCCGACTTTTGCATCGTGGGCGCCATCATTCCCGACGCGATGCGCCCCGAAGGCCCGTTCGGCGATCATCTGGGTTACTACAGTTTGCGGCATCCCTTCCCGGTTTTGCAGGTGGAAGCGGTCTACCACCGACGCGATGCGATCTGGCCGTTCACGGTCGTGGGCCGGCCGCCGCAGGAAGACACGAGCTTCGGCGCCTTGATTCACGATCTGACGGGGCCGATCATCCCGACCGTCATTCCCGGCATTCATGGCGTCCACGCAGTCGATGCCGCGGGCGTGCATCCGTTGCTGCTGGCGATCGGCAGCGAACGGTATCTTCCGTGGGAGCCGCGCCGCCGGCCCCAAGAACTGCTCACGTCAGCGAACGCCATCTTCGGCCAGGGGCAGCTGTCGCTGGCGAAGTATTTGTTCATCGTCGCCCGGGAAGACGATCCGTCGCTCGACATTCACGACATCCCCGCGTTCTTCCGCCACTTGCTCGAACGGGTCGATTGGACCAACGACATCCACCTGCAAACGGCGACCACAATCGACACGCTCGACTATTCGGGCCATGGCCTGAATCAGGGTTCGAAGGTGGCCCTGGCGGCGGTCGGTCCGGTGCGGCGGAAACTGCCGACCGAATTGCCGTCCGGCTTGCAGTTGCCGGAAGGGTTTTCGGAGCCCCGCGTCTGTATGCCCGGAGTGTTGGCGATCCGCGGGCCGAAGTTCGAGGCGAGCGACGCGGAGGTGGAAGCCGGCATCCGCCGTTTCATGTCGCTCCCGGCCGATGGCCCGCTCAACGCCTTTCCGTTGTTGGTGATCGTCGACGACAGCGCCTTCACGTCTGGGCATCTCAACAACTTTCTGTGGGTGACGTTCACCCGTTCCAACCCTGCCGCCGACCTGCATGGCCTGGGCGCTTTCACGTATCGTAAACACTGGGGCTGCCGGGGCTCGCTGATCATCGACGCCCGCATCAAACCGCAACACGCTCCGCCGCTTGTGGAAGATCCGGCCATCTCGAAACGGGTCGACGCCTTGGCCGCGCCGGGGGGCCCTTTGCATGGGATTTTTTAAGCGGCGCTGAGCGACGCTTCGCCGCGGCGGTGCGGCCGCTCCCATCGGCGAAGCTTCACCCAGCCGCGTGCGGGAGTGAGAAGATTGGTTCTCAATTGGCGTTGTTGGGCCCGCTTCGAAGCTTCAGGAAGTGGGCTTTTTTCTTGACATTACCCATTACCCTTCTTACACTTATCCATTCGACGGGACAGCTATCGTAAGAGGAGAGATGAGTCGTGACAAAAAAAGAAATCGTGAAACAGATATCGGAAAAATTGGGCCTGACACAACTGAAGACCAAGGAAATCGTTCAAAAAACCTTCGACGCCATCATCGAAACGCTCCTCACCGAGCACCGCATCGAATTGCGAAATTTCGGCGTTTTCGAAGTGAAGAAGCGTAAGGCCCGCAAGGCACGCAATCCGCGCACGGGCGAACGGGTCGACGTCGAGCCGAAGAATGTCGTGACGTTCAAGCCGGGCAAGGAAATGGAAGAACGGGTCCGTCAGCTGAAACTCGCCGACAAAGGCCGACCCAAGTTGAAGTTGGCCGCCATCTCGATCGGCGCCGACGACGACGACAAGGACGAATAATGCGGGAGGGGCAGGCCGCAACCTGCCCATGCTTCCTAACTTTGCAGCCACCACTCCCCGACGAGCGTCGCATCCGGCACATTCCGAAAAATCCGCAAATTCCCCTCAAGTCTTCCGCCCGCAAAGCCGATGTCATCGATAGGACCGGATCTCCCGGAGAGATCCCTGGGGCCCAGAAGAAGCCCGTCGCCTGGCGACGGGGACTGGGGAAGGAGCCCGACATGCGGCGAATCATCATGACGGCGGTTGCGTCTTGTCTGCTGGTGGCGAACACCGGCTGCATCTTGAACATGTGGTCGGCCGACGACAACATCCGCATGGAGCAGATGCTCTACACCTCCGAAGATCTCCGCCAGATCCGCGAGGAATGGCGTCGCTTCTGGTTCACGGATATGCCGTCCCACCTGACGCCGCAACGCGTCCACGGCGGCATCACGCCGTAAGCCCTGGGCGGATGATCGGCGTTGAGAATTTCGGTTGTTGGGATCGTTGTCGCCCGATAGGATTTGTGACGCGATCGCCTCACGCCGCGATGTGAAATACGTATTTACCCCAATGGGGTTACAGCCCATAGCCCAGGGTCGCGGAGCGCACCCTGGGGTCCAAAGGAAGGCGACGATTCTCCCTGAAAGGGATACATCGCCATGACACTTAACGGCGATGCAATCCCTTCGGGATATCTCGAACGTTCGTTTGCTTTCCCAGGGTGCGCTTTCCGCGACCCTGGGCTTTGAGATGTAACTCCGTTGGAGTAAAAACGACGACAGAAGTGGGATGAAGTCGTCGCGAGGTTTTCATCAGCCCACCGTAAGCCTCCGCCAGGAATCGCCGAGGCCTTTGGATCAGTCTCCCCTCTCCCCGAATCACTTCCCCAAAGCCGAATACTTCGCTCGCGGTTCGCGGTGCAACACGGCCTTCGCCTGTGCTTGAAGCAAGACGACTTCCTTGAGCGTATCGGCGACTCCCTGAGCGGTGTCGTGGATATCGATCGACCAAGTCGCGTTCCAGGAACCGCCCGGCGGCAGCGGCACGACGCGGCCTTGTTGTCGTTCGAAGGTTTTGAAATTCGGATAGTTCGTCGCCGGTTCGAGACCGGTGACGTAGCCGTCTTCGAGTGCGGCCGTGTTCTTCCAGACGGTGAAGCAGGGAAGTTCCTTGCGATTAAAACGCAGCACGATGCCTTTGTCGGCCTTGGCGTTGAAAAGCATCGCCAGCGTCTTGCCCGAGGGATCGGCGAGAAGGTCGTACGCATAAACCTGTTCGGCGAAACCGGGATGCGGGCCGGCGTAGGTCTCGAGAGTTTCCATCCCTTCCGCGGCGCTGGGAGTCAGCGGCGCCGCTTCGCGAATGGGAGCGACGACGCGGCTGCCCGCTTCGAGCAGCGGTTGACCCAAATTGCAGTGATACAAGATTTGCAGCTCGCCCGCTTCGCCCGCCTTGTTGACCACGTGATCGTGAATGACGAGACGATTCGATCCGGGGATGGTCGTGTAAGTCGTCGTCAGTTCCAGATGCGGATAGAAGAGGCCCCCCTCGGCGACGACGCCGACAATGCTCAGCTCGTGCGGCGGGTCGAGATTGACGCGGACTTCGACATGATGGGCGGGCTGATTGGCGATGCGGCCATGCAGGCTGAGGATGTCTTTGCGCGCTCGGCCGCGGGCGTCGGTATACGAATCTTCCCCGGGAGGGCCGTTCCAGTAAAGGCCACAGCGAGCGAGCCATTCATCAAAACCGGTGAGCCAGCCGATGCCGCCGCGATCGGCTGTTTGCACGAATTTCGGATGCACGGGCCCACGCACCGGCGCCTTCCAGCCGAGATGGATGCCGCGATAATGGCCATGCCAGAGGCCCATGCCTCGCGTGGGGAGAATGGAGACGGACAGGGCGCCGTTGTCGAGTTCGATGAGATCGACGCCGTCGCGCAGGCCGCCTTGCAGCGTTCGTTTGCGGATCGCCCAGCGTGGCCCAGGGAAGCCGAACGCGTCGCTGGTGAGGGCGAACGAATCGAGCGACACATCGCTGGCGACGTCGGTGAGGAGAAACGTTTTGATGCGTTGCATAAGAGTTCCAGGCTCGGGGAGGAGGCGAGGATTTTTATTTCTTATCGAGATACCGATCGAGGGCCGTCGCCAAAAGCGTCAGGCTGGGGCCGTACGATTTGAGCGAGCCGGCGAAATAGCGAAAGCTGCGGTCGGCTTCATCGCGGAAGCGTTCGTCGCCGGTCGCTTGATAAAGGCGGACGAGATTGCGGATGGCGACGCTGTTGCCCGAAGGGGTGGCGCCGTCGTGTTGGTCCTTGGCGCGGGCGAAGAGTTTCTCGTGATCGTTGGCTGTGATGAAGTAGCCGCCCCGTTTTTCTTCGCCGTGAAAGCGGATCATGACATCGGTGAGCCCCTTGGCGTCTTCGAGCCAACGCTTGTCGGCGGTGGCGTCGTAGAGGTTGAGCAGGCCATGCACGAGAAACGCGTAGGCGTCGAGATACGCCGGGCCGGCGGCGACGGCGGCTTGTCCGGGAGGGGCGCCGTAGGTTCGCAGCAGTCGGCCGTCGGCGGTCTTTTGATGCTTGAGCACATGCCGGGCGGCGGCGGCGGCGGTGTCGATATAATCCTTCTCGCCGAGAACTTCGCCCGCCTTCGCATAGGCCCCGATCATCAAGCCGCTCCAGGCCGTGAGGGCGATCTCATTGCGGAACGGACGCACCCGGCGATTGCGGGCCTCGAGCAGTTTTTGACGGAGCGGTTCGAGCTTCGCCTCAATGTCCGCCTCGGGCGTCTTCAGTTCCTCGCTCAGTTCGCTGAGGGCTTTTTGGCGGTTGAGGATGTAGGAGCCCTTCTCGAAATTGGGCATGCCGTCGGCGCCATAAACTTTGCGGAGGAAGGCCGCGGCCTCGACATCGGGCAGGGCGTCGATCAATTCGCGGGCCTTCCAAACATAGAACCGGCCCTCTTCGTGCTCGGTCTCCGCGTCTTGAGAGGAGTAAAACGCCCACTCGGGCGACGTCATCTCGCGTTTGACGAAATCGAGCGATTGTTGCACGACCTTCTTGTACAGCGGCTTTTTCGTCGCCTGATACGCGTTGGCGTATAGTTCGATGAGCTGGGCGTTGTCGTAGAGCATTTTCTCGAAGTGCGGAACGAGCCAGGTCCGTTCGGTGCTGTAGCGATGGAAGCCGCCGCCGATGTGGTCGTAGATGCCGCCGTTCGCCATCTGGTCGAGCGTGAGCGTGACCATCTTCATGAGCTTGTCGTCTTTGAGGCGCACGGCCTGCGACAGGACGAACTCGATCCGGGCCGGCATGGGAAACTTCGGCCCCTTAAACTTTCGCGAGGGAGCCCCGAAGCCGCCGAACTCGGGATCGAACTCGTCCTTCAAACTGTCGACGGTCTCTTCGAGGAGTTTGCGATCGAGATTGACCACAGCCAATCCGAAGGCGGCGGCGCCGTCGAGGGCGCGCGTCGTGGCGGAGGCGACTTGTTCGCCGGCCTTTTCCAGTTCTTCGCGTTTCTCGACGCCGAGCGTGCGCACGTTTTTCAAAATGCTGACGAAACCGGGCGCGACTTCCCCTTCGATGACCTTGTCTTCCTTGGGCCAATAGGTGCCGCCGAAGAGGGGTCGGCCGTCGGGGAGCAGGAACATGGACAAAGGCCACCCCCCCCGGCCATTCACGGTCTGCGAGGCGGTCATGTAAATGTGATCGATATCGGGGCGCTCCTCGCGGTCGACCTTGATGCAGACGAAGCCGTCGTTGAGGATCTTGGCGACGGCGGGATCGTTGAACGACTCGCGTTCCATGACATGGCACCAGAAACACGAACTGTAGCCGATCGACAGGAAGACGAGCTTATTCTCCTTCTTGGCTTTCGCGAACGCCTCGGCCGACCAGGGATACCAATCGGTCGGATTATGGGCATGCATCCGCAAATAAGGACTTGTCTCTTTGGCGAGGCGATTGAGCGGCTTCTTGGCCTCGGGGCCCTGGGCGGACAGCGCTGCGACGCTCACAAGCGCGAGGATGAGAGACGAGGCCAGAGAACAAAGGCGAACCATGATTGGCTCCTTGCCGAATCTTGGAAGATGGCGGGTCTGCGTGACAAGATACACGAACGCCCGCCCATTTGCGAGAGGAGCGCTTGTTCGAAATGAGTTAGTCGCGGCAGGCGATGCGGCTTTCGCGCAGGGCGCGGCAATCGTAAATGGACACGTCGCCATGGCGGGCGACGGCGAGGTCGTCGACGTGGGTTTTAAAGAGGATGATGTAATCGATCGAGGGTTCGTTGGCGAGGCGGAAGAGGTCGTCTTGGCTGGGTTGCGTGTCTTTGACGTTGAGTTCCAGCCAGCCTTCGATCTTGACCTTGCACATGTCCGGGAAGATGTCCCAGGAACCTTTGGAGAGAGCGGCGGCCTCGAACGGGGCGACGGCGCCCACGCGGCGTTTGCCCTCGATGGCGGTGTCGCGATTGAAGACGAAGCCGGCCAGCTGGAAGCAATCGTAAAAGGATTGCGTGCGCCATTCGACCCAGTATTGGCCGAGTTGGCCGTAGTTCGAATAAACGCACATCGGTCCCGGCGAATCGGCCCGGCGTTCCTTCAAGAACGCTTCGACAAACTGCAGTTCCGAGCCGAGCGGTCGATGCGCGCGGAAATGCTCCGAGCACGTCCACGCGAAGAGCCCGGTCTGGATCAGCGCCGCCGCGATCAGGCAGCCCACAGCCTGGCGAACGCCCACGATTTGGCGATGAAAGACGACGACCGCGAGCAGCGCCAGCGGCAGAAAGACGCCCGGAGTCAGCGCGGCGGCGGTGACCTCATACATCGTGAGATACGACGCCTGTTCGACGAGTTCCTCGTTCAGGGCGAAGTAGCTCCAGACGCGATAAACGCCCCAGACTACGATGCCGACGAGAACGCTGCCCAGAAGCGTCCAGCTGAGCTTGTCGGCGAGCGATAAAGACTTCGCGAACGTCATGAAGCCATAGAAGAAGACGGGCACGAAGAAGAGCAACGTCACGAATTCGAGGGGGACGAAGTTCGTCAGCCCCAGAGCGACGACGATGGCCAGCGACCCGCAGCGGTTCTTGAGTTCGTTCGTTCGCCAGGCGTTCCAGGCCAGATCGAAGAGGGCGGGAGGCGTCAGCGCGAGCGGCAGCCACAGCCAGCGATACGCCTGGCCCTTGAGGAGGAAGGCATAGGGGAGCTGTGTAAACGCCAGGCAGCCGAAGAAGCCTGCGACGCCGATGAGGCATGCCGCCGCAAGGACGCGAGCGCGAACGGCCTGCGCGGCGCGGGCCCAATAGGCGGCCACGCCGAGCCCGGCAATGGCGAAGAGATTGCTGAACCACTGTTGGACCGACCATTCGAGCGGGAACTGGTAGCAGTTCGTTTGATAGGTGAGATCGAACCATTCTTGATCGAAATTTCCAAAGAGGCGGAACGCCAGGGGCGGATAACAAAGAACGCCAATCATCGCAGCAAGGCCCGAGCCGAGGACGACGACCGTGCCGCGCGTGCCGAAACGTTGCTGAATGGCGACCAGCGCGACCATCATGAGTCCGGGCAGAGCCATGAGCGGATGAACGGCGACCGCCGCCGCCAAAAGCAAGGAGCCGCGAACCCAGCGCTGATCGAGCAATTCCGCGAGGCCCCAGATCGTGAGCGCGCAGGCCGGCAACCGAGCCGAAAGAAACGGTTCGAGAACATGCAGCGGCACGAACCCGCCATACGCGACGGGAATGATCGCCAGGAAGAAAAGCCCGATGACCGCGCCGGGCGAATCGGGCCAGAGTCGGGTGACGAAGCGGCTGAGAGCCGTCAGCAGCAGGGCGACGCTGACGATATAGCCGAGGAAGAAGGCCGTCTTGAGCCCGAGAAATTTCGCGAGCGGGGCCATCAGGGGCGAGAAGAGCGAATATTTATCTTGCGAGCCGTATTGGAAGAAGAGGTCGTCGCGCAAGAGTTCGGGATCGAGCCGGTTGAGGACGAGGCCCGAATAGATCTGCGCATCGTGGACGATGCCGAGGTACGGCGTCAGGAGCGCGTTGAGCGCGATGAGGATGCTGGCAAGCACGTAAGGGCGGCGCGACAAATCGCGCAAACGATCGCCCAGAGCGGTTCCCAGGGAAAGAACTGCCGATGACATGAGGGGGAGACCTTCTCATTGGTTCGCGGGACGAATCTCCGATCCGCCCCGCGGGGAGCACATCGATTCTAACTGACCGTGCGCGATTTCGCTGGAAGCCCGACGCGTGAGCGAGGGTGGCGCGGTCGAGACCTTCGTCGTGCGTCAGGGCCATCCCCATTACCCTCGCTCACGCGTCGGGCTACCTCAGCCGAGTCGAGCTCACTTATTTAGAACGCTCGCACGTTGGGCGTGGCCGGGAGATTGATGTCGTAAGCGGTGCGGGCGGCGCGAAAGAGGAGCCACTTCCGACTCAAAAAATTCCAGCTGAAGGCGATGCCCAGCGCGGCGAACTTGGCGGTCGGATACGAAAAGCCGCCGACATCGCATAGCGTTTTCAAGACGCCCCAGGTGATGCCCAGGCCGACAAGCGAGAACAAAGCGAAGGCCACGAAGCCCGCGTTGTTGTCGGCCGTGGTGGGGAACACCCAGACCATGCACAGCACATATTGCAACACCACGCCCGCCAGATAACCCACCGCAGCGGCGGCGGCCGGGTTCCAGGAAAATTGCTCGACGAACAGCACCAAGATGCTGACATCCAAAGCCGCCGCCAGGCACGAGGCGATCAAAGCGCGAGGCATTTGCAGGAGCGTGCTTTCGACCGGTTCCGTCAGGAGGCGTTTCAACGAGCGCATGGGTGACCCTCAAACTCCATTCCGAAATGACTGCCAACACGCAAAGGTAGGTCATAAAACGACGAAACGTCGGCTCGACGGCGAAAAATTTTTCGACCGGCATGAAACCTTCCGTTCCCGTCCGAATTGAGGAATCTCCTTTGAATATCGTTCCCGCGCTCCTGGCGTTCCTCTCCGGCGGCATCTTGGCCCTGCAAGTCGTCGTCAATTCCCAGGCGCGTTTGCGATTGAAGATCGACGGCGAATTTCCTCATCCGCTGCAAGCCGCCCTCGTCAATTTCGGCGGCGGCTCCATCGTCCTCATCGCCCTGTGCCTCGCCTGCCGATTCGCCTGGCCCGACACGGCCACCATGCGCGACGCACCATGGTGGGTGTGGACCGGCGGCTTGCTGGGCATCGTGTACGTGGCGTCCTCCGTCGTCCTCGGCCATCGTCTGGGACTCACGCTGTTCTTTACGC
The DNA here is from genome assembly GCA_037139885.1 of Planctomycetota bacterium. GTDB lineage: Bacteria > Planctomycetota > Planctomycetia > Gemmatales > Gemmataceae > JAIEPT01. The sequence continues at coordinate 14,002 of JBAXFO010000002.1, read as the reverse complement.
TCGTCGTCGCTGGACAAATTGTCAGTTCGCTGGCGATCGATAGATTCGGCGTCGGCGGGGCGGTCGTGCGCGAGATCAACGTGGGGCGTGTCGTGGGCGCGTTGCTGGTGTTGGTCGGGGTGATCGTCGTGGCGGCGTCGACGCGGTTGGCCAGCGATCCCACGGCCGAACCTCAGGCGCAAATACGTTCATCGAACTGAACGGCTCACAAAAATCGCCCAAGCTGTAAAAATTCTTGGCTCGCCCGACGTTCCTTGCCGTTTTCAGGAACTATAGTTGCTTGGCGATGCGTTGCCGCGAACGTGTCGTGCGGTTTGGTTCCTGAAGGGAGTTCGCCTCATGGTTTGCGACACGACGGCCATTCGCGACATCATCGCCCAGCACGGGCGCTTGTCGACGGACGCCCATGCCTTGCAAGAAAACACGGATCTCTATCACGCCGGTTTGACGTCGCTGGCCACCGTCGGCGTCATGCTCGCTCTCGAAGATCATTTCAACATCGAATTCCCCCGTGCGATGTTGAGCCGCAAAACGTTCGAGAGCATCGAAGCGATCGCGAACGCAGTCGGCGAACTAACAGGCGGCTCCGTTTAGAGAATCGACTATGTCGCTCACACCCGTCCTCGACGTCGAGCGCACCAGCTTCGACGACATCCTGACGAACGTCCACGCCCTCGGCAAGAGCGTGCTCGCGCCGCATGCCGCCTCCGTCGATCGCGACGCCCGCTTCCCGCGCGAAGCGATCGACGCCCTCCGCCATGCGAAGCTCCTCAGCGCCTATGTCCCCGAAGAATTCGGCGGCCTGGGGCTGAACATCCTCGAGATCGCCAAGATCTGCGAAGCGCTGGGCCAATATTGCGGCTCCTCCGCCATGATCTTCGCCATGCACAAAATCCAGGTCGCGTGCATCGTCCAGCACGCACAGACGTCTCCTTACTTCCGCGACTACCTCCGCGAACTCGTGCGCGAGCAACGCCTCATCGCCTCGGCGACCACCGAAGTCGGCGTCGGCGGCGATCTGCGGTCGAGCCTTTGCGCCGTGGAAATCGATGGCTCCTCGTTTCAGCTGACCAAGAAAGCCCCGGTCATTTCGTACGCCGCCTCGGCCGACGATATCCTCGTCACCTGCCGCAAAGCGGCGACGGCTCAGGCCAGCGATCAGGTTCAAGTTCTCGTCCGCCGCGGCGATTTCAGCGCCGAGCCGATCTCCGGTTGGGACACCATGGGCTTTCGCGGCACGTGCAGCCTCGGCTTCACGCTGACGTCGCACGGTAACGTCGAACAGATTCTGCCCACGCCCTTCGCCGAAATTCTCGCCCAGACGATGCACCCCTACGCCCATATCGTCTGGAGTTCGCTCTGGTCCGGCATCGCCATGGACGCGGTGAATCTCGCTCGCGCCTTTGTGCGCAACGAAGCCCGCAAGACCCCCGGAGAAACCCCCATCTCCGCCATTCGCCTCGCCGAAGTCGACCGCACCTTGCAAGAGATGCGGCACAACGTGCTCTCGCTTACCCGAGAATATTTGCAACTGCTCGAAGGCGGCCAACCCGACGCCTTCAGCGATTTCGGCTTCGCCATCCGCACGAACAATTTGAAACTGTCGAGTTCGACCCTGATCGTCGATATCGTGGGCCGAGCGCTGCTCATCTGCGGCATCGCCGGTTATCGCAACGATTCGAAATTCAGCCTCTCCCGGCATCTGCGCGACGCGTATGGCGCCGCACTCATGGTGAACAACGACCGCATCACGAAGCTGAACGCCACCATGTTGATGGTCCACAAAGAAAGGTAACGCGGATGTGCGCCTCGCATGACCCCCTCTCCGCCGCGCAGCAATCGTTTCAAGACGAACTGGTCCAGGCCGGCTTGTTGGTGCGAATGGGCGTGGCCGGGCTTTATGGCCGCAGCGGCGCGTTCGAACGCGTTATTGAAAGCTTCGAGCGCCATGTGACGCGCCGAGCTTGCGGCGCGACGGCGGAAGTCTTTCGCTTTCCGCCGCTCATCAGCCGCGAGAATTATCTTAAGACGGGGCACATCCATAATTTTCCGGATCTGATGGGCTCGATCCACACCTTCAAGGGTTCGGACCGCGATCACCTGGCGATGCTGCAAACCAAGGACCAGGCCGGCGACTGGAGCAAACATCTCGCTCCCGCCGACGTGATGCTGGTCCCCGCGATTTGCTATCCGCTTTACCCAACGGCCAGCGGCGTGCTTTCCGCCGAAGGCCGCACGGTCGATCTGCAAGGCTACGCGTTTCGCCATGAACCCTCGATCGACCCGGCGCGCATGCAGTCGTTCCGCATGCGCGAGTTCGTCCGCCTGGGGTCTCCCGCCCAGGCGTTGGCTCATCGCGACGGCTGGCTCGAGCGCAGCGAACAGATCTTGCGGGAGGTCGGCCTCGACGCGAAACCGGTCATCGCCAACGATCCCTTTTTCGGTCGCGGCGGCCGTATGATGGCGGCCACGCAAGTCGAACAAAACCTCAAATACGAGCTCGTCGTCGCCGTCGCCAGCGCCGAAAAGCCGACCGCGGTCGCTTCGTGCAACTATCACCTCGACCACATGGGCCATACGTTCGACATTAAAACTCCCGACGGGCAATATGCTCATACCGCCTGCGTCGGCTTCGGGCTCGAGCGTGTCGCCCTCGCCCTGTTCAAAACCCATGGACTCGATCCTGCGCAATGGCCGGCATCTGTCCAGCGAGCGCTCAACCCATGATGACGCAGATTCTGCCGCTCGATCCGGCTCAATACGCCAAGCACCCCATTCACGGCCCCGACCGCATTTGGACCGAGACGAACTGCTACGTCGATCTCTGGGTCGAACTCCTGCACGCCTGGGGTTTCGAACCCGCCGCGGGCCTGGCGTTCACGCTCGCCATCGATTTCGAAGGCGATCAGTGGACTTTCTTCAAGTTTCCCCTCGCCGATCTCTACGCCCTTTACGGACTCGACGTGCAAGAGCTCGCGATCTGGCGGCCCATCACGCTCCACATCGACGAGCAAATCCGCCGCGGCCATCCCGTCCTTGTGGAGCTCGACTCGTTCTACCTCCCCGACACCGTCGGCACCGCTTACCGCCGCCAACACACGAAATCGACCGTGGCCATCAACGCCATGGACATTCCGTCGCGCCGGCTCGATTATTTTCACAATCAGGGTTTTTACCGCCTTGAGGGGGACGATTTCATCGATGTCTTCCGCCTGGCGGCGAACGATCCTGCTCAATTGCCTCCCTATGTCGAATTCGTTAAACCGAATTTCGAACGAGCGCCGCGGGGCGAGCGCCTCGTCGCGGCATCGCTGGCGTCGTTGCAGCGGCAGATCGACATGCTGCCTGCGGACAATCCGTTCCTCCCCTTCAAGAGCCGTATCGAGGCGGATCTCCCGTGGTTGGCGAACGAATCGCTCGATACGTTTCACCAGTATTCGTTCGCGACCTTACGCCAGTTCGGTTCGTGTTACGAGCTCGCCGCCACGTATCTCCAATGGCTCGGCCAGGCCGCGGAGATCGATCTCGATGCGGCCGTTCGCGCCCTGACGAACATCGCCGCCGAAGCCAAGACGTTGCAATTTCAACTGGCGCGCGCCATGATGCGCAAGAAGCCGCTCGATCTTGCGGGCGTCGATGTCATGGCCGGCGCTTGGCGGACGGCGATGGATTGCGTGCGGAAGCTCGGACGTTGATCTCGACCAGCCTTCCCTTTCCTTCTCCGACGGAACTTATGTCTCACGCGGCGTCCATCACCCAACTCCCCGGCCCCTGGTCGCTCTGCGCCCAACCCGCGAACGCGATCCAGCATCCCGCTCAACTCGACGCCGGGCAGCCCCAATGGCTCCCCGCGCAAGTCCCTGGCACCGTCGCATCCTCGCTCGCGGCCGTCGGCGCGTGGAACCTCGACCAACCCCTCGACGCCGACGCGCACGATTGGTGGTATCGCACCGCCTTCCCCGCCCCGGCAACTCCGAGCCATCTGTGCTTCGCGGGCTTGGCCACGCTCACGGAGGTCTGGTTGAACGGCAAACTTGTCTTAACCTCGGACAATATGTTCCGTACCTATCGCATCGACATCGGCACGCACGTCCAACCGCAAAACGATCTGGTTCTCGTCTTTCGTTCTCTCAAGCACGCCTGCGCCGAAAAGCGCCCGCGGCCGCGCTGGAAGACAAATCTCGTCGACTTGCAACAACTTCGCTGGCGCCGCACCACGCTTCTGGGCCGTATGCCCGGTTGGTCGCCCCCGACGCCCCCCGTCGGTCCCTGGCGCGACATTCGCCTCGAATCGAATCCCGCGCGGGACCTCCGTCTCCGCAGCACGCTCGAAGACGGCGTCGGCGTCGTCCGCCTTACGACGCGCCTCGCAACCACGCATGCCAGCGAAGATGTCGTCCTCCACGTCGGTCGCCATTCCATTCGAGCCGAGCGTCAGGGCGATTCGTGGCACGCTGCTCTCCGTATCGCGAATCCCCCTCTCTGGTGGCCGCACACGCATGGCCCTCAGCCGCTGCTCGACGCATCGCTCGTCATCGGCGCCGACGAAACACATACCATTCCCTGCGGCCAAGTCGGCTTCCGCACGATTACAACGCCCGCGGATCGTTTCGCGATCCACGTCAACGGCGAATCCATTTACTGCCGCGGAGCCTGTTGGACCGTGAGCGACATCGTGACGCTGGATGGCGACCCCGAAACGCTCCTCCGCGATTTGACGCTCGCCCGCGACGCGGGCGTCAACATGCTCCGCATCGGCGGCACGATGATCTACGAAAGCGATCGCTTTTATCGCCTGTGCGATGAGCTCGGCATCATGGTCTGGCAGGATTTCATGTTCGCGAACATGGACTATCCCGTCGACGACGCCTCCTTTGCCGCCAATATCGACGCCGAGGCCCTCGAGCAAATCGCCCGTCTGGCGCCGCACCCGTGCATCGCCGTCTATTGCGGCAACAGCGAAATCGAGCAGCAAGCCGCCATGCTCGGCGTTCCCGAGACTCTCTGGCGCAATCGCTGGTTCGCGGAACGCTTGCCCGCGCTGTGCGCCGAGCATCACCCAGGCATTCCCTATGTGCCCTCCTCGCCGAGCGGCGGCGCGTTGCCGTTTCACGTGCGCGACGGCGTCGCCCATTATTACGGCGTCGGCGCCTATCGGCGTTCGTCGGCCGATGTGCGCAAGGACGATGTCGCCTTCGCGTCCGAGTGCCTCGGCTTTGCGAACGTTCCCGAGCCGGCGACGTTGCGTGCCCTCGGCGATGTGCCGGCGGTGCATCATCCTCGCTGGAAAGAACGCGTGCCGCGCGATGCGGGGGCCGCGTGGGATTTCGAAGATGTGCGCGATTTTTACTTCAAGCAACTGTTCGGCGTCGACCCGACCCAGATGCGTTGGTGCGATCCGGAGCGCTATTTGAAACTGAGCCGTGTCGTGCCGGGGGAGATGATGACGCGCGTTTTCGCCGAATGGCGGAGCACGCATACGCGAAACGCCGGCGGCCTCGTCTGGTTCTTCAAGGATCTTTGGCCGGGGGCGGGTTGGGGCGTCGTCGATAGCGAGGGCACCCCGAAAGCTCCGTATTACGCCCTCAAACGCTCCTGGTCGACACGCCAACTCACGATCACCGACGAAGGCCTCGACGGCTTGCATCTGCACGCAACCAACGAGACGCCGCACCCCTTTCACGGCTTCGTCGAACTCGTGCTCCTCAAGGAGGGCCACATCGTCATCGCTCGTCAGGCGGTTGCATGTACGCTGGCGCCGCGATCGCAAACGCGCTGGAGCGCCGACGCCCTCTTGAAAGCGTTCTACGATGTCGCTTATGCCTATCGCTTTGGGCCGCCCAGCTATGATGTGGCCATCGCCACGCTGCTCGACGAGCGTCAGCAGATGGTCAGCGAGGCATTTCACATGCCGCTGGCGCGCGAGCCGCAATGTCTGCCGTCCGTGAATATTTCGGCAACCGCGCTGGCAAGTGACGACGGCCTGGATTTGACGCTCACGAGCGATCGCTTTCTGCATTATGCAACGCTGGACATCAAAGGCTTTGTGCCCGACGATCAATACTTTCACGTATCGCCCGTCCGGCCCCGAACGGTTCGTTTGCTCGGGACCGGCGCCAAAGCGAGCGGTTATGTCGAGGCGCTGAATCTGCAATATCCGGTGAAGCTGTAGGAATTTATGACAGGATTATCACGTTGAAGCTCGCTGCCGCGGAATATGACGTATATTTTCAGAGGGTTTGCTCGTTTCCACCGGACCGGTTCGCATGACCGACGTCTCGACCATTCCTGAACCGGATTGCAACGTCCTCGCGGCGACGCGTCAGGCTCTTTACTTGCCGAGCAAAAACTCGTCTCTCTTCGCATGGCTGCACACCCCGGAATCGTCTGCGTCCACGCATCATGGCGTCTTGATTTGCCCCCCTGCCCTTTACAAACACGTGCACGCGCATCGGTCTCTGCGGCATCTCGCGGAAGACTTGGCCGACGCCGGCATGACCGTCTGCCGCCTCGATTACCACGGCACAGGCGATTCCGCGGGCAGCGATGAAGATCCCGACCGCCTGGCGACTTGGATCGAAAATATTCAAGACGCCATCGTCTGGATGCGAAAGACGCAGGGCTGCCGCACCATAAGCATTGTCGGCGTACGGCTCGGAGCGTTGCTGGCCATGAAGGCGACGCAATCGGTCCCGGTCGATAATCTCGTGCTCTGGGCCCCCGTCGTGAAGGGCCGGCTTTTCGTGCGCGAAATGCAAGCATTGGGGCTGACCGCGCTGCCGGCGCCAATCGCCGAGGAAGGCAACGACATCGAGGCCGCCGGCTTCGTCATCAGCGAACAAACGGCCCGGGATCTGGCCACGCTCGACGCCTTGACGCTGCGCCCGCAATGCGCGCGCGCCCTCATCGTGGCCCGCGACGATCTCGCCGAAGATCGCCGGCTTCTCGATCATCTGAACGGGCTGGGCATCGAAACTCAGCAAACGCGGCAACCCGGCTTCCTCGACATGATCGCCGAACCGCACAACACGGCCATCCCCGAAAGCGCCATCGCCTTCATGACAACCTGGCTCGCCGCAGTCACGCTGCACGATGACGTGCAGCCCACCGTCTGCAGCGGCGTCCCTGCGACCGCCATGAGCGAGGGCGACTATCGCGAACAGGTCGTCGTCATTGAGGGAGAGGCCGAGTTGTTCGGGATTCTGACCGAGCCCATAGCGCTCGTCGCCAATCGCCCCTTGGTCGTGCTTCTCAATGCCGGCGCCGCTTATCGAATCGGCCCCAATCGACTCCATGTCTTGCTCGCCCGACGCCTCGCACGCACGGGCTTCCGCTGCCTGCGCGTCGATCTCGCCGGCCTCGGCGACAGCCTGGCCGCAAATGCTTCCAGCGAAAACAGCCCCTATGCCGCGACAATGTTTCGCGATATTGATGCGATTTTGAGGCACGCAACGCAGCGACTGGGGGCCAGCCAGGTCGTCCTCGCGGGGCTCTGCTCGGGCGCGTATGCGGCATTTCAGGCCGCGGCCCAGTTCGCGAATTCCGCCCTCGTCGAATGCATCCTGATCAATCCGTTGTGTTTCTACTTCCAAGAGGGCATGTCGCTGGAAATGCCCGAAGTCAAGGAGCACGCGGCCTTTCATTACTACGCGCGCTCGGCCATGCGTCCGGGGAAATGGTGGAAGTTGATGACCGGCCAAAGCACGATCGGCATCATGGGCGCGTTTCGGATGCTCGGGCGTCGCTTCCGCCGTCGGCCCCGGGTTGAATGTGTGTCGACGGGCGCCGTCCTGCGTCAAGTCGACGCCGACATTCAGCACCCTGAGCGTGACGACGCCGCCGGCGACCTCAAACGCGCCGCCGCCCGCCGCCATCTCGCCTTTTTCTTTTCCGCCGATGACCCCGGCTACAGCCTGCTCATGCATCAGGCCCGCCGAGCCGTGAAATCTCTCACTCGTTCGGGCGCCATCGACATCGCTTTCATCCCGAATGCGGACCACACCTTCTCTCGCCTCAAGCCGCGCCAAGCCGCGATTCAGGCTATCTGCCAACACCTCGCCGAACGCTATCCACGGTCCGAAACGAGTTGAACGGGACTCTGAGCCGCCGGACATTCCGTTCTTCGCGGGAATGAATTCCGCAACAAATATTGGAAAAGTTTCGAGCACGCGTATCGGGCATCGTTACCTACGAAGGAAAACCGCTCGAGACCGGGGCGATCACGTTCTTTCCCGTCGACGGCAAATCGCCGACCGCCGGAGCCATGATCGCTCAGGGAGAGTACAGTGCGGTTGTCGCGCTCGGCGAGATGAAAGTCGTGATCTCGGCTCCGAAGATCGTCGGCCGCCGCATGCTCTACGCCAACAATCCGCAAAGCCCCGAGATGGATCTCACCGTCGATGTGCTGCCGGAGCGTTACAACGAACGGTCGACGCTTAAGGTCGTCTTTGCGTCGGCGGTCGAGAAGCGGGATTTCGACTTGAAGAAGGATGCTGGCCCTTCCGGAAGCCCGCCGCCAAAAACAGGCCGATAATCGCCGCCGGCCAGAGAAACCAGACGAGCATGTCGCGCCACGGAGGCGGCGGTTCGCCCACCGACAAGTCAAACGTTATCGGCGTTTCGTCTCCATCGAGCACGATGTCGATGGTCCAGACCCCCGCCACGGGCAAATCGAGCAGGGCCGCACGCATGAGTTGGTTCGTCGCGGCGGCCCGGGTCGCTGGCGCTTCCCGCGTTCTCGCCAGACGATGCCGGGCGCGGATCGTGACAGGGACATCGAGCACGACCCGGCCCGAATCCGCCTCTTGCAATAAGACGCTAACATCGATTGAGCCGACACAGGGAGGCGTCGGCGTCGTAAACGCGGAAACAATTCGGGCGCCCACCGTTTTCGAAGTGCGCAACATGCCGCCATCGGCGCGGACCGCGCGCGCGGCGAACATCGCCAACACCAGCGCCAACGGCAACGAAACGCGGCTTCGCATACGACCATGTTACTCAAGGCCGCGACGGCGATGCGGACCGAGGACCGGAAAGAGTCGCTTTTGCGCCTTCAGGGTCCTGTGGCCCGAATGTCTCCTCGCGAACTTCGGCATCCGCTTGCGCCAAGCGCTCCGAACGCCATGAAAGCGAAAACAATTGCGATTAGAATCCGCCGCATCGTAAGCACTTCCTTCGCTCAAAATACCCCACATTTTATCTCTTACGGCATGATGCCGTCATGAATTCACGGTAGCGGCCGCGGCCGTGTGCGTTGCTCTCGAAGGTCTTCTTGAAACCGATCCTGTGAGGTGAAAATTGTCGGCCACGGGAAATAACGGAATCGATCGGTAAGAACAAGATCGGCGCGGGACAGAGCGAGTCCGCCGGCGTGGCTCCCATGCGGCCAAAACTGCCCTTGACGCCTGATGCGAAGATGTTATTACCCGTGCGGAATGGTTCGTATCGAACTCGAATTTCGAACCGGAGCGACACGGTCAAGGGGAACGACCACGCCCGACGGTTTTTGATGAGGGGACGCGATGAAAGCTCGACGTGTATGGTTTTGTCTCGGCGGCGGCATGTGTCTGACGGCTGCCATGCTCGTGCAACGTGTTTGGGGACAAGGACCGCCGCCTGGGTTACCTGGGCTACCGATACCTCCCGTGGCGCCGATGCTGCCGTCACCCGTGGCGACGCCGGCGCCGATCACGGTGCCCAGCAAGCAAATCGATCCAACGATTCCGATCGCTCCCCCGATCACACAATCCATTCAGCCGCCCCCCTCGTTTGCGCCGCCGTCGTTTGACACACCCTCGCCGGAAAAGCTGCCCGCGACGAATCTCATTCCCTCCGTGTCCATCCCCGTTTCGCCGCCGATGACGCCGCCCACAACCATGGGTGAGCCGCGGCCGATCGAAGTCCCCGCGCCGATCCCCGCGTCGATCGATAATTCGACGTCTTCGTATCGCGCTCCCGATTTAGGCATGAGCGACACGCGTCCGGGCAAGCAAGAGCCGGCCGTCAGCGTCGAATGGCTCGGTGCCGCCAACGCACGCTACAACATTCCGACCAATTATCAGATCGTCGTGCGCAACAACGGCTCGGTGAACCTGAACCAGGTGACCGTGAAGCCGAATATTCCCGAAGGGGCTGTCATCAAAGCCAGCGAGCCGGTCTTGTCACAGGTCGACAATTCGTGGAACGTCGGCACCTTGACCCCCGGGCAGGTCCGCAAGATCGACGTCACGATTCAATCGCAGAAACGCGGCTATCAGAACTATTCCGCAACCGTCTTCTTCGCCGCCAACTCGACGCACCTGACCGAAGTCCGCGAACCGCTCCTGCAAATCAAGATGAAGGCTCCGGATAAGGCTCTCGTGGGCGAGCCGGCGCCGATCGTCTTCACAATCAGCAATCCCGGCGACGGCGCCACCGAGAACGTCAAGATCCGCGCTGTGTTGCCCGAAGGACTCGAACATCCCCGCGGCCAGGCGTTCGAGATCGACGCCGGCACGCTGGCCCCCAAAGAAACCCGCACCCTGCAACTCGCGTGCATGGCCAAGGGCCAGGGCCAGATGAAAGCCACCCTCATCGCCATGGCGGACGGCAATTTGACCTCGACCGACACGGTCAGCTTCGAACTGCTGCTGCCGCGGCTCGACATCGTTCTCAACGGCCCGAAGCTTCGCTTCGTCGAACGCCCGGCCCGCTACACCATGAAAGTGTCGAATCCGGGCACCGCGGCGGCCCAGGGAGTTGTCCTCAACGAAATCGTCCCTGCTGGCTTTAAATTCTCCGGGGCTTCGAACCAGGGCAAGTACGACGAACTTTCGCGAACCGTCTCGTGGCAGCTCGGCGATCTGCAAGCGGGCCAGGGTCGCGAACTCTATGTCGACCTGGTTCCCATGGTTCCCGGGGACCATCGTCTGGCGGCCGCGGTCCATTCCGCTCGCGGCATCCGCAACGAATCGAGCGTGCAAACCCGCGTCGAAGGGCTGTCGAACCTGATTCTGGAAGTCTCGAATGCCGACAATCCCGTCGAAGTGGGCGCCGACGCGACTTATGAAATCCGCGTCGCCAACGCCGGCACCAAGGCTGAGACAAACGTTGAAGTGATCTGCACGATGCCCGACAGCGTCGAATTCCGCGACGCCAAGAACGCAGTCGGCAGCCGCGGACGCAACGAAAACCGCGAGGTGATCTTCGACCCGCTGCCCCGCCTGGCGCCGCGCGGCGAAGTGATCTACCGCGTGACGGTGAAGGGCCGTCTGCCCGGCGACGTTCGCTTTCGCGTTCGACTCCGTGCGGAAGGCATGACCGACGCGATCATCCGCGAAGAGACGACGAAATTCTACGACGACACCGCCGTGCGGTAATCGTCGCGGCGCGAATGAAACAACCGATCGGCGTCGAACGAATCCTTCGTTCGGCGCCGATCGGTTTTTCGTTGGGCGAGCTGCGAGCGTTAGCGGGGCAGGCGATCGATGCTCGACAGGCGATACGACACTCGGTTGCCGCTGCCGCTGACTTGGCCGCGGACAGAGACGAAATCTCCATCCTGAAAACTGCGGAGATCGAGGCTCGACACCAGGACGAGGCTGCCGTTGTACGCGTCAACGGTTTCGGGCGTCGCATAGTGCAACACATGAACGCCGTTCTCGATGTGAATCTGACCGGTGATCCAGCTATAGTCGGATTCATGGCCGACCTTGCCGACCAGATCCGAGCTGATGCGGTTCGGACGCGACGGCGGCGCGACCACCGTCTGCCCCGCCGAAGCGGGAACGGCAACCGGTGCGGCCGGGCTACTGACTTGGGCAGCGGTCGGGCTGCCCGCCTCGCTAATCGGCACGGCTTTGTACGTCACCGGCTGGACCTTGATCGGAGCCGGGGGCAGAGGTTCGGGAATCGCCAGCGAATTGGTCCGGGTCGGTTGACCGGCCGGCATACGCTGCATCGGACGAACCGGCGTCGCCGTCGTGGATTGGGCGATCGGCGGTTCGCCGGTGGTCGTCGTCACGCTCTCGTCTTTCTTGCCGCCAAACAAACCTTGCAGGCGCGATAAGATCGGACGATCTTCCGCCGGAGCCGGGGCGGGGGCCGGAGCGTCTTCGGTCTTCGAACGAAACAGCCCACGGAAAAGCCCCGGGCTCGGTTCATTCGCGGCCAACTGTATGGGTTGGGCGCTCTGCGAAATCACGGTCGCCTGGTTTTTCTGGCAGTTGCAGGTTGGGGCCGGCGCCGCGGATTGCGTCACCAGAAGGCCGGCGGTCAGCAGCGTAAACGTCGCGCTCACGGGATTCTCCCTTATCAATCCATGAAAGAGCTTCCATCGACCCAGCATCCTCGCCAGGCGGCATCGACCTCGTCAACGAGACGACGATGCGGGAAGCGTCAGGTTTGCCGAGTCTTCATCGGCGCGTCGACCCGACCTACTTTATGAGTTCTGCCTGTAATGCTCGATTTGCCGAAAGCGCGGAATTTCCGGCAGAGTTTGCCAAGGTTACGCCATAGCATAAGTTGACCGCACAGGCCTCCCGTGGCAAGCCTTCAGCATCGCCGACGGCAATCTCGTCACCGGCCAAAATCCCGCTTCCGCCAAAGGCGTCGCCGAAAAAATGATCAAGCTTTTGGAAGCTGCATAGGACAGGAGTTGAGCCGCGGCTGCGATGAATCAATTCGAGCCGATCCGCTCCGTATGGAAATCCCCCGACGGGACGTGAGTGACCCAAGCCGGCCTCTTGGGGGCCGTCCGAATTTTTGCGGTGCCATTCGTTCGGCCCCCAAGAGGCCGGCTTGGGTAATGCGCGACCGATTGCAATTTTCAGTTTTGGAGCGGCACGTTGCGACGATCTTTTCCGGGCGGAACTACCGATCTTTCAAAAACCACGTCATCAATTCGTATCCCTTCGCGAACTCCAACTTCGAAGAAGCCGCGACGATCTCGTCGTAGGTCGTTTGGCCTTGGGACTTGATCCCCGAACCGGCGGCGGCGAAGGGGACCATGCCGTAGGAGTGGGCACGCGTTTTCATGAGCGTGCGGTGGTCGGGTTCGACCAGGATCCGGTAGTCTCCGTAGGCCTTAAGCGCCTGGACGATGGGGCCGACGATGTCCGCGTCGATGCGTTCCAGAGCCTTCACCTTCTCTTCGGCTTTGCCTTCGTGCGAAGCTTCGTCAGGAGCTTCAACGTGGACGCAGACGATGTCGTGAGTCTTGAGAGCTTCGATCCCGTAACGGCCTTTGGCGGCATAGTCGGTGTCGAGATAGCCGGTGGCGCCGGGGACGTCGATGCGCGTCCAGCCGAGCAAGACGCCGACGCCGCGAACGAGATCGACGGCGCTGATGATCGCTCCCTTTTTGCCGTAAACGGTTTGAAAGGTTTCGAGCGACGGCGCCCGGCCCTGGCCCCAGAGCCAGCACTGCGTGGCCGGGCGTTTGCCGGCGGCGCTGCGAGCTTGGTTGACGGGGTGGTTGGCGAAGAGTTCGCGGCTGCGGGTCATGATCGAGTTGAGCAGGTCGGCGCCGGGGCCGCGCGGGACATGGCCGGCGATCGGCTTGTCGGGGATGTCGTGCGGCGGTTGCGTTTTGGTGTCATTGGAGAACGGGGCGCCGGGGCCGCGATAGACCAGGATATTGCGGTAGCTGACGCCAGGATGAAACTCGAGCGTGCCCTGGAGACCGCCGAAATTCACGGGGCCGCCGAGTTCCGCTTGCAAGGTTTCGATGAGCTGTTTGCCGTCGTCGTTGGCGATGTGGCCGGCGGTGAAGTCGCGCATCTCGTCGCGGTCGACGTTGACGAGATTGCAGCGGATGGCCCAATCGCCTTGGCCCAGCGGAATGCCCATGGCCGCGGTTTCGAGCGGAGCCCGGCCAGTGTAGACCTTGAGCGGATCGTAGCCCAGCAAGCTGAGCGTGGCCACGTCGCTGGCGGGTGTGAGCGAGGGTGGCACGTTGTCGGAACGGCCACACACGCCGGCGGCCGCGATGGCGTCCATGTGCGGCGTTTTGGCGGCCTGGAGC
>JBAXFO010000001.1:0-29732 GCA_037139885.1 Planctomycetota bacterium | reverse complement strand
CTTCGGCGGCGGCGGCAACTTCCCGTCGCCTTCGTTCTAACCGAAGATCGCATGCCGAGGAACGCCTGCCAGAGCGACGCTTCGTGGAAGGGTGTGACGTTAACACGCCTCGACGAAGCGTCGCTCGACAAAATCGACGCAATCCGGGCGAATCCTTCGATTTCGGTCTTGCAAGGATCGCTCGTTCGGGTATTCATTCAGCCGCGACAAGGGGGGGATTCCTTGTTGCGACTTCAGAGATCGGCTCACGAGAGCTGAGGAGGGGGACTCATGAGGATGCACATCCGTCGTGCGGCCGTGCTCATTACGGCTGCCTTGATCGGCAATTCGGGCTGCCAGTTTCTGCCCTCCGGTCCGACCGGCTCGTCGCAAGCGCCCAACTCCTCGAATGCGCAGTCTTCCCAAAGCATGTTCCCGGCCATGAGCCAGGCGCCGATCGACGGTTCCGGATCGGGAACGTCGCTGGAACTTCCCAAACAAAAGAAGATCGACGCTTGCCTGGCGACCGCTCAGCTCATGGAGAAATCGGGCAAGATCTCCGAAGCGATCATCTACTACGAACAAATCCGGCAACTCGATCCGCGTCGCGATCTCGCCTGCGCCCGGCATCTGGCCATGCTCTACGATCGCAAGGGCGACTTCGACAAAGCTCTCGACGAATACAACAAGCTGCTCGCGGCCAATCCCAAAGACGCGGACGCCCACAACGACCTGGGATACGGCTATTACACCCGCGGCAAATTCGAAGCCGCCGAGAAGAGTTTGCGCAAGGCTGTCGAATGCGATCCGAAGAGCAAGCGGGCCTGGGCGAACCTCGGCATGGCGCTGGCCCAGCTCGGCCAATATCCCGAAAGCCTGGCGGCGTTTGAGAAATCAGTCAACAAGGCTCAAGGCCTGTGCAACATCGGCTTTATCCAGGCCGCGCAAGGACGCTGGATGGAAGCCCGCGACAGTTACGCCATGGCTCTCAAATACGAACCGGGCCTGCAAAAAGCCCAGGCCGCCCTCGAACGCATGGACGAAGGGCCCAAATCCAAGAAGGATCGCGAACGCCAGGATGTGCGGCGTCGCTCCCGCGAACTCGAACGCCCGCCGGAAGTCAATCCGTCGGTCGCTCGCGGCCTGCCCCTCAACGACTCCACGGGCAGCATCGGAGCGGGTTCCGGCATGATCGTCAGTTCGGTGGAGCAGCCGTTTCACGTCAACATGCCGAGCGGATTTCAGTCGCCGCGCAGCGCGAACATCGCACCGCCGCCGCCGCTTCCCTCGGCTCCGCCGCAGCCCCTCTCGGATGAGATTTCGATACCAGCCGTGCCGTTGCCGACGTTTTTGCCGGCCGCGCCGAGTCCGGGTTCGTTGAGTATCGATTGACTTCCCTTGCGGAAACGCCAGATCGTCCGCTAGACTAAGATCGTTGCTTGTGAGGCCCTTCGCGAAAGGAGGGCTTCGCCGCGACTTGGTCGCGAATCGAGGACGCTCTTCGCATGACGTCAAGCGCCGCTGCACCCTCGAACCCCCGCCCAACTCTCGGGTTGCTCGTGGGCGTGGTCTGCCTCATCGGCTTGTTCGTGCCGCTCTTTTCCCAACTCGTACGCATCTGGATTCTGGACAGCAGTTATACGCACGGCTTCTTCATCGTCCCCATCAGCATTTGGCTCACATGGCTCATCGTCGCGGCGCATCCCCTGCCCGGCCAAGGCGAAACCGCGCTCGGGTCGATCACCCTGATAATCGGGCTCATCCTGCATCTTCTCGGCGTCGTGCTGCGCTTCTTGCCGATTGAAATGATCGCCCTATTTTTGACGCTCCGGGGGATGGCCGTCATGCTCGGCGGCCGTCGCTGGGCCAATCGCCTTCTGTTCCCGACGTTCTTCCTCATTTTCTTGTTCCCGCTTCCTGTGGCCTTGATGACCCGCATCACCGTGGGGCTGCAAGACATCATCACGGCCATCAGCGGCGAAGTCGTGAGCTGGTTTGTCTTGTCGTTCCGCCGCGGCAATACGATCCATATCGCCGGCGTCAACGAAACGCTCTATGTCGGCCAGGAATGCAGCGGCGTCCGCCAACTCATGGCGTTTCTCGCCATGGCCGCGCTCGTGAGTTATCTTGGACGGGTCGGCTGGCTGCGTGGGACATTGCTCATGGTTCTGGCGGTTCCGGTGGCGATCGCGACCAATGTCGTGCGCGTGCTTCTCATGGCCCTCGGATTGGTCAGTTTCGGCCCCACCTGGATTTCGACCAAAATGCACGACGTGCCGGCGATGTTCACGTTGCCGCTGGGCATCCTTATGTTCTTCGGCCTGCTCTGGTTTCTCGCGCCCCCCGAAGCTCCTGCCGAACCCGCTGCGACCGGCGGCGACGAGCCGAAAGCCTCGCCAGCGCCGCGCATTTGGCGCGTGACGCTGCTGCTCGGCGTCGCTCTGGCGCTTCAGCTTGGTTTGCTCGCGCACATGATTCTCGGCCCGACCAATACCTACGCCCCCTTGCGAGACTCGTTCGCCAACATGCCCAAGACGCTCCTTTGGGAAAGAGTGGGCAAGAGGCCGTTGACTTGGGAGATGGAGACGATCGTCCCCGAAAAGGAAATTCGCGCCAAGCTGCCCTATCAACCGGTCGATTTGTTCTACCGCCGCTTCTATTCGCCGGAAATGAACGTCAGCGCGAATGTCTACGTCGTGCACAGCGAGAACGGCGAGGACCGCAAGCATCATCCCGAGGTGTGCATTCGCGACGTCTTGCAGTTGCCCGAAGACGTCGCAAGTCGTGCGGCCGTGCCGTTGGGCGACGACCCTCAGCGGACGGTGCAGCGCTTTGGTTTCAACGTCGGCCCCTCGCAAAACATGGCGGTTTACTATTGGCATTACACCTTTCGGCCGCTCCAACATGAACAACAGTCTTGGCTGCAACAGCTCTACGCCACCTTCGACCGCAGCCCCCCGAGCGTGACCGTGTTGGTGACATCCAACGCCTCCCGCGAACAATGGCCGCTGCTCGAACAGAGGCTGCTCGCCCCGCTCGATTTCGAATTGCGCGGCAAACACCTGCCGCCCGACGTTAGAATGAGTAGTGAGCGATTGCCGATTCTCGTCGAACGTTGAGGCCGATGCCGGCCCGCCGCAAACCTTTATCGAAACTTCTCCGTCGTGGACGGAGTGGGTTTTACAATGAATCACCAGACCAACCCCGTCGTCGAACGACGCCTTTTCAGTTCGGAAACACGTCATGAGCGGTAAAGCGAAGTTTCGCTTGTTGATGCTGCTGGCTCTTGCCGGCATGTGCGGTTATGTCGGCTTTCTCGTCTTCAAGGAGCGGAATCCCATTCCGTCTCTTGAGGCGGCCGAGCGGCTCTACGACAAGGAAGCCAAAGCGCTCGAACAGCAGGGAAACCATAAAGACGCCGCGGTCAAATACGATCAGGCTTGCGTCCTGCTTGAGAACGCGAAGAAGCGACTCGACGGCCCCCATGGCCTGGAGCTCGATGTCGCCAAGGAGACCGCGGGCAAAGTTTTCTACCTGAAAGCCAAAGCCATCCGCGACAAGCACTTCGCCCTCGCCGCCGCGGCGGGGACGCCGCTCGCCGACTCGACCGATTCGGTGACGGGGGAGAAGTTCCGCAGCATCATGTCGATCCGCGACGACAACGACCGCAACGAAGCCGCCGGCCTTTTGCGCGGAGCGGCGACGCACTTTCTCCCGAAGGACTTCAATGTCCAGCTCGATGCGCTGCGGCTGGCGCTCATGTCGAACCCGATTGCCTGGGATCAGGTCGATCGCTATTCGCGAGCGATTCTCGAAATCAAACCGGACGATTCGCGTGCGAAATATATGGTCGCGAAGATCGACTTCGAACAACCCGATCCGACGACGCATCGTCCGACTCTATCCGAAAAACGCAGCCTCGAGCGCATCAAGAACGCCGCCAAACTCATCAATGAAGTGCGCGACGACCCCAAGTTTCCGATCTGGCGCACGGAGTTTCTCCGCGCCAACATTCACCATTGGCTGATGAAGAGCTACGCCGGCGTTCGCGAGAAGGAATACCTCGACGAACTCGACGAACTCGACAAGATTCTGCTCGACGACCTCAACGGCGCGATCGCCCGCATTCGCCAGGGCGAAGGCATGAAGCTGCTGAGTTCCTGGGATGTCGAAGGCGTGCTCGGTTTGCACACCATGGCCGCCGATGTCGCTCTCGACGAGATTCGCCGCAAGCGGATCGACCCCTCCGTGTTGCCTCGCGTCTACGAAGACACGCTCGCTTTCTGCCGTAAGAAGTTCGAAAAGGAAGACCCCAGCTTCCCCAAACCGATGTTGATCGGCGCCCTTCTCGATTTGATGTGCAAGGGGCAAACGCTGCTCGCCCTCAATCAGCCGAAGGAATGGCAGGCCGGCATCGAACTCCTGCGTCCCCAACTCAAAGAGCAATTCAACGCGGACCGCTGCGATCCGTATCGCGTGGCCCAGTTCGCCGAACTGTTGATGCGGGAATCTCAGGTCGAGGTGAAGCGCGGCGGCGACCCGAAGAAATCGGCGGAGCTGCGCGTCGAGGCCCAGAAATGGCTCGACGACGGCCTCAAATACAGCAAGACGCACGCGACGGGCAATTTCCACCTACAGATGTTGCCGTTTAACATTCTCGCCGCCAACATCTGTTATTTCAACAACGACAGCCGGGCGACCGTGACGCCGTTCTTGACCGCCTTGCAGGAGACGCGCGTGCCGCAGGCGCAAGCCACGGCCCTGGTGATCGAAGCGGCGTACGACGAACGCGAAGGCCGGCTCGAGAAGGCCAAGGAGAAACTGCTGCGGGCCATCAAGATCGTCGACGGCGATGAAGACGTCCGCGCTCATGCGAGCCTGGCGAACATCTACATGGCTCTGGGCCGGCCCGACGACGCTCTCGTCAGCCTCGTCCAGCTTCAGCACATTTACGCGAAATACAACGACCTCACCCTGCAAGAAAAAGAATGGCTCGGGATCTTCCTGCGCAGCCCGCAAGATTACTACGCCCTCACCGTCATCGCCAGCCTCGAAAACGCCCGCCGCAACATCGCGAACTATTTCGTAAAGAATCCTCGCGCTAAACGCTACCCCGATGAGATCGTCCGCGAGAACGAGCTGCGCGTGAAGAACTTGCTCGCTCAGGAACTCTCCTCCGCCGCCACCGGGCCCGGCTTCATCGCCCGCACCTCGTGGATCTATCATTTATCCGTCACCGATCGCCGCGCCCAGGCCGAGGAGCTTTGGCAGAAACTCCACAGCGAGTTCCCCGATCGCGTCGAACTTCTCAATCTCAAAGTCGGCCTGATGGAGCGCGAGGCCGCCCAGTCGGAAAGTCCCGAGCGGGCCAAGGCGTTGCTGGCGGACATCGATCGCCTCATTCTGTCGTTTGTCAAAGAGTATCCGGACAATCAATCGGCCCGCCTCTACTACGCCACCTGGCTGGCCCATTCACGCCGCCCCGATCAGGCCATGAAGTATCTCAAAGAGATCGTCGACACCACCACGATCACCCCCGAACTCCGCCGCGTCGCCGCCGCCATCGTGCTCACGCTGAACACCGACAACTCCCCGGCCAAAATCGCCCGGCACATGCCCCGCGATCCGCAAATCGACAAAGCTCTGTTCAATCTCAGCCTCAACAGCGAGAAGCAACGCGCGGACATCCGCGGAGCCCTCACTCGCTTCGAAACCGTCGGCCTCACCCGCGTGATGCAGGCCGAGGATATTTACGCCACCGGCGATTTCGCCAAGGCCGCCACCGCCTTCGCCGACACTCTCGATTTCACCAACGTCAAATCTCTCGCCGAACAGGGCGTGCTGCGTTCCATGATGGCCCTGGCCCATCAAAACCCCGAACTCGCCCTCACCACCATAAGGCAAATCACTGCGTCGTTCCCCGACGATCCGGCGGTCCTGCTTTCCTATGCGTACGTCTTCCTCGTTCGCGACGAGATCGGCTCCCCCAACGACGACTGGGAGCAACGCCGCAACATGGGCTCCGCCCTCAATGTTTGGGAAGCCCACATCGATCGCAACCGCATGATCAATCCCACCGCCACCCTCATGACGCGCGGCGAATTTTGGTTTCGGGCCAATCGCATCGATCTCGCGTTGGGCCAACTCCAGCGCGCTCTCAATGTCGATCGGCAGAATGTCGACGTCCTCGCCGCCTGCGCATCCATGATCCTCGACGACCCGGCTCGCGAACCGCGTGCCGAATTGCGCGAGTATCTCGACGAACTCAAGCGCCTCGCGCCCAACTCCAATCGCACGAAACGCATCCTGGCGCGGGCTGCCGAAAGCGCCCAAGAATGGAACAAAGCCGCCGATCTCTACGAACAGATTGTGGCGACCGCTCCGTTCGATCGCGACGCATACCTGCACCTTGTGACCATGCTCGACGTTCAAGGCGAACCCGCCAAAGCTCTGAAATGGGCCAAAGCCTGGCGCAAGCAGTTGCCGGACGACGCCCTAGCCGCCGCCGCCGAGATCCGCTGTTTGAGCCATGCCGATCAACTGAAAGAAGCCCGCGAAGTCGCCCAAGAATTCGTCCAGCACGTGCAGACCCAGGCCGCCAAAAATGTCCAAACGGTCAAGGATCCCGCCGCCCGCGATAAGCTCATCGAAAACGCACGCTGGACGTCGCAAATGATCCTGGCCCGCGGCTTCCTGAACGGCGGCGCGCTGGCCGACGCCGAAGCGCAACTCCAAGCACTCCCCAAAGCCTATTTGAACGCCACCGCCGCCAAGGAACTGCTCTCCGAAGTTTACCTTAAGCAGAAATCGTGGGCCAAAGCGCAGGCCGTGCTCGAATCCCTGAATGTCGCCAACCCGAACAATCTCCTCGCCGCCAACAATCTCGCCTATGTGTTGGCCCATCATTCCAAGCAGCCCAGCCGCGCTCGCGATGTCTTGCTCGGTTCGCTCAAATCGGGCCCGCCGACGTATAACACGCGCCCGCCCGAACGCCTCCCCGTCGAATTCTTGAATACCCTCGGCTCGGTTTACGTCGAACTCAAAAGGCCCGAATACGGGCGCGAAATGCTCGAAACCTTCAAAGCGGCCGCCCAGCGTTACCCCAACGATCCGCGCATCGACCTCTACATGGGTTACGCCTTCGAACTCATGGGCGAAAACAATCGAGCTCGCGATTATTACGAACGCTCGCTGAAGAAGTCGGGCCATCCCGGCCTCTCGCACAGCGAACGAACCACCATGCTCACCCAGGCCAGCGACCTTCTCGAAGGCGTCAAGGCGAAGATCAACCGCGTCGACCCCTGAGCCGGATCATCCAGAAACCCGTAGGCTGGGTTGAGCCAGCAGGCGAAGCCCGCCCTACGGCCTTTGCCCCATTCTTCGGCGGCGCCGCACGATCGCCATCACCGCCCACGTCACGATCGCCCACGGCGCCAGGAACAACAAGATCGCGATCACAAAGCTCACCGCGATCGACAAGCCCCGCAGACTGATCGAAATCCAGTTGCGAAGCTGCGACATGAAGCCCTCGTCGCGCGGCAGCAGCAAATCCGCATCGAACATCATCACATCGAAGCGGGCGAGCGCCAGTTTGCCTTCGGGGGCCTGCGGGTTCTTCATTTCCTTTCGCCCCGCGACATAACCGGACTTGTTCAAATCGTCGATGAACGTCGCGGCGGTCGCGAGCGGCACATCGAAAACGAAGCTGGCGATCGTCTTGCCGTTGGCCTGTTTGCCGGTCTTCGGACCGTCCACGATGCGGCCCTGCACTTCTTTGACGCGCGCCTGGAAGTATTTGAGCCGTTCGTCGACATTGTCGACCTTCACCTCGAAGGCGTTGATCTCGCGCGGCGGGATCGCGTCGGTCGGCACAAACTTGACCCGGTATTGCACCTTCTTGTCCGTCACTTGCGAACTGCTCTCTTGCCGGGCGACCTGGCGATTGAGTTGCTCCCCCGCGGCCGCGAGCGCGGCGGCGATGACGTCGTCCTTCGAACGCAGCGCTGTGAAATCGAGCTGAGCGGAAATGTCGCGGCGATTGTTCTCGGTCAGGTTCGCGGTCTGCACCTGGGCGTCGTTGCGCGTCGCCACATCGCGTAAGGCGGCGAACGACGCCGGCACATCGGTCGCGGCGAGGGTGACGTTCACCGTCTCGCGCGGCGTCAGGGCGGCCACGGAACTCATCGTAATGATAAAGTTCACCTTGGCGTCGGTCACCGATTCGGAATCCGCCCGGCGATCGCGACGGCGGGCGGTGATCTCGCCCGCCTTGTCGAGAGCCAGGGCGATTTCCGCTTCGTGCTCGCGGAGGACATCGAAATCGAGCGTGGCGGTGATGTCGGTTTTCGTCGTCTCTTGCAGATGAGCGTTGCGGATCGACCCCTTCACCTTGGCGATGGCGGCACGCAGCTCGCGGTCGGTCGCCGGCACATCGAGAGCCGCCAGGGTGACGTTGTTCGATTCGCGAGCCGTGATGCTGGTCACGGAATCGAAGCGGATCACGAAGCGAACCTTCGAATCGGTGACGTTCGCCGTCTCGGCGGCGCGGTCGACGCGGCGTGTGAGAATCTCGCCCGCCTTGGCCAGGGCGGTCTGCACGGTCGGTTCGTCGGCCCGGCGGACGGTAAAATCGAGGCTGGCGACGACATTGCGCACATCGGTGTTTTGCAGCGACGTGTTCAGAAGCTTACCGCCCGCCTTGGCGACCAGGTCGCGAATCGTGCGATAGCTCGCCGGCACATCCTCGGCGACGATGCGCGCGTTCACCGTCTCGCGCGGCTGGTAGCTCGAAAGATCGAAGATGTTGACGATGAACTTGGTGTCGCCCCGTTTGATCTTCGACTCGCGGCTCGCCGTGCCCCCCCCTTCGACGTTTTGCAGACGATCGATATCGAGCCGCGACACCGTGCCGATCTGCCGCAAACGATCGCGCATCGGCCCCGCTGCTTCGGGAGCCACCTCGAATTGCAGGGTCGCCTGAATGCGGCCAATCGATGTCTGCTTGAGTTCCGACTGAATGATCCGCCCCTTGAGTTCGGCGATGGCCGCCTTCATGTCGGTGAACGCCTTCTCAACATCCTCGGCCTCGACCCCGGCCTGAATCTGCTCGCTCTCGACGACCCCGGCCGCGGTCAAAATCAGCTTCTCGCGCAGATGAATCGTGAGCGTGCTCATGGCCGCCTGGTTGGCGTAATAACGCAGCTCGCCCTCGAATTGCTCGATGCGGGTGCGGGTCTTCGCCAGTTGCGTTTCGACGGCGAGCAGATCGGAAAGCTTCGCCTTGGTGTCTTTGAGCATGACGATGAGGCGCTCTTCGGAGATGCGCAAACCCCGCAATTCGCTTTCCATATCGGTATAAACCTTGGTGACATCCTGACTGCGAATGTCCTGCTTCTTGAGCTCGCCCGTCTTGCCGAGATCGCGCCGCAACGCCGCCACGAAATCGTCCAACTCCTCCGGCGGCATCCGCACCACGACCGTGCCGCGCATCTTGCCGTTCGCGAGCTGTTCGCTGTTCGTGGTCGAAACGACGCCCTGCTTCGTGGCCGCGATCGCGGCCACGCCGTTGAGCGTCTCGGCCGGCGCACGCGGCGGCTCGGCCCACTTCTGCCGATGTCGGCTGCGAATACTATCGATTAAGACATTATCCGCAATCGTGAACAGCCAGGAACGAAACTGGCCCGGGCGTTGCAGCGTCTTGAGGGCGCGAACGGCCTGGAGATACGTTTCCTGCGTCAGGTCTTCAGCCTGATGAGCGTCGCCGGTTTCCAGATACAGGCGTTCGTAAACGAGCCGCGACGTGCGGCGCACGAGTTCCTCAAGAGCGGGGCGGTTGCCGCGCTGCGCGTCGGTCACGAGAGTTTCGTCCGAGTCGTTCATAGGGGGCCTACTGGAATACGACGATCTTATCCCACCCTGCGCGCGCGGCGTAGAAAATTTCGTTCGCGGCTCTCCGTAGGAGAGCGTTGGCGTGTGGCCTTCACTGAACCGTCACCACACGCCAGCGCTCTCCTGCGGAAGAGCCGCGAACGGAGCCGCGAACGTGCATCTCGCCGGAACCCGACGACTCGCGTATCTTCATTCTCATGAGCACAAACACCATCACCACCGCCGTCTCCCTGAGTTCGTTCGCTCGGGGCCTTTCCACCGAAACCGCGTTCGACGTCCTCGCCGTCGCCAAGAAGCTCAAGGCTCAAGGCAAAGACGTCATCGAACTGCAAATCGGCGACAGTCCGTTCAACAGCACCGCCAGCGCCCTCAAAGCGGGCACGGCCGCCATTGCCGCGAATCAAACGCATTATTGCCCATCGCTGGGCCTGATGAGTTTTCGCGAAGCGGTCGCCGCCAATTACGCCAAGGAATATGGCATCAAGATCGGGCCGGAGCATGTCGTCGTCGGCCCGGGGGCGAAGGTGTTCGAGCAATTCTTCTGCGAAGCGTTTCTCGATCCGGGCGATGAGGTGCTCTGCTTCAGCCCGCAGTTTCCGACGTATCTGCCCAACATCCAACGCCGCGGCGCGATGCTGGTCACGTCGGATCTGAAACAGGAAGCCGCGTTTCGGCCGAACATGGACGATGTCGCCAGGTTCGTGAAGCGGCCCAAGGCGCGGGCGATCTTCCTGAATTCGCCGCACAATCCGACCGGCGGCGTCGCCACCGAGAGAGACCTGCGGCAACTCGCCGACCTTGTTCTCGGTAAGAACATCGCGATCCTCAGCGACGAGCCGTACAACCACATGGTCTGGTCGGGCAAACACGTCCCCATGCTCGCGATCGACGGCATCCTCGATCAAACCGTGGCCTGTTACACGTTCAGCAAATCGTACAGCATGTCCGGCTGGCGGCTGGGCTATGCGATCTCGAGCCCGCGCATCGTCGAAGCGATCGGGAAGATGACCAATACGGCTCTTTCCTGCGTTCCCCCCATCGTGCAACTCGCGGGCGAAGCCGCGCTGAAGAACGACGACGCCGAGCGCGATGAAGTGATGCAGCGGTTCAAGAAGAAGGTCGAACTGTTGGTGAACGAACTGTCGAGCGTGCCCGGCGTCACGGTCATTATGCCGGCGGGCACGTTCTACGTCTTCCCGAACGTCGCCCCCATCTGCAAAGACCTCGCCATCACCTCGCATGGCCTGGCGATGTTCTTGCTCGAAGCCGCCGACGATGCGAAGGGCGTCGCCTGCCTGGGCGGCGAATGCTTCGGTCCCGCGGGTCAGGGCTTCCTCCGCTTTAGCTGCGCCGAGCCCGACGACCGTCTCAAAGCCGCCGTCGCCTTTTTGAAAGACGCGATCGGCCGAAAAGAACGCATCGCGAAGTATCTGGATCGGCACCCGAAGTATCGAGCAAAGTGACGCATGGGGATCCCCCTCGTGCCTGAGGGGGATTTCTTTGGGCTCCTCTCGCTACAATAATCCGCATGTTAAGCCTTCATGCACCGACCGCGCCGCTCTGGCTCGAACAGGTTCGGCCCCACCTGGATATCCTCCTCATCGATCATGCCCACTGCGAGAAGAAGGCAGCCGGAGTGGCGATGAATCTTCTGTTCGCGTACGTCGATCGGCCGCCGCTCGTGCGGGCCATGTCTGAGATCGTGCAGGAAGAACTGGCCCACTTTAACCAGGTGCTCGATCTGCTCCAGCGCCGCGACATCCCATTTCGCAAGATTCCGCCAAGCGCTTACGGGAGCCAGCTTCATAGCCTCATTCGCAAAGACGAACCTGGTCGGGCGGTCGATCGCATGCTTGTGGCCGGATTGATCGAAGCGCGCTCGTGCGAACGCTTCGCGCTGCTGGCCGACGCTCTCAAGGACGATGACCCCGAACTGGCGGCGTTCTACGGCAGTCTGTTCGAATCGGAAGCCCGGCATCATGGGACGTACGTCAAACTTGCCCGCGACTTCGCCGACGACGAAACCGTGAAGACCCGCCTCCGCGAACTCGCCATCAAAGAAGCCGAGGCCATCGCGGCCGGCGACCCAAGACCGCGGATGCATAGTTGAAGAATGTGGGTTAAGTCAACAATTTGCCCCACGGTCCGGAGTTCAATGCCCCATGACGCGATTGGCGACGGAACAGGCGTTTCACGACGAGCAGGCGGCCCAGCGTCGCCAGGCTTTGTCGCCCGACGCCCTCCGCTTCGCCGACGACGAATATCTTGACCATGAAAGCTGGGTGCGCCCCGCCTTCGCCTGGCTCGGCGATCCGCGCGGGCTCAAAATCCTCGACCTCGGCTGCGGCCACGGCATGGCGGCCGTCGTGCTGGCGCGGCGCGGAGCCGAAGTGACAGGCCTCGATCTCTCCACCGGTTATCTCGCCGAAGCCCGGTCCCGCGCCGCAGCCAACAACGTGTCGGCTGCTTGGGTTCAGGCCGACGCCGAGAGATTGCCGTTTCCCGATGCGACGTTCGACCGTATCTGGGGCCATGCGATCCTTCATCATCTCGATCTGCCGCGCGTGGCTGCGGAGTTGGAACGCGTGCTGAAGCCGGGCGGATGGGCGGTGGCGTGCGAACCGTGGGGCGGCAATCCGCTCCTGCGCTGGGCTCGTTCGCGAATCACCTATCCCGGCAAGGCCCGCACGCCCGACGAAACGCCGCTTCGCGCCGACTGTTTGCCGATCTTTCGCGAACGCTTTCCGGGCCTGGAATGGCAAGGGCATCAACTGGCCGGCATGTTGCGCCGCGTGCTCGGGGATACGATCGCGACGCGCGTTTTGACGCGTGTCGACCGCGTCTGCCTGGCTTGCTGCCCGCCGCTGCGTCACTGGAGCCGATATGTCGTCCTGCGGCTTCCCCGTCAAAATATTTAGGATCCGCCTCTTAAAAGGAATGTCGCCATGGGTGTGATCGCCACGCTCGCTCGCAAGGATCTTCGCCTGCTCGCGCGCGATCCGCGGGCGATCGTCATCCTGCTGGCGATGCCGCTCATTTTCATCGCCGTGCTCGGGGTGTCGCTGGGCGACGGCTTTGGACAGAAGCCGGCCGATCGCTTACGCGTTTCCATTCTGGTTCTCGATGAAGGCCCTCCGCGGCAATTCGATCAGATCGCCATGCTGCGCGAAGGCCTCGGCGTCGTCGGCACGGCGTCGAGCGCTCCCTGGGAGGCTCTCGCCTTTGCTCATGCGAACGCACGCCTTTGGTTTCCGCGCGGGTCGTGGTCGGAACGCCTGCTGAGCGACCTCGCGGAAACCGCCGATATTCGCGTCGAACTCATACCAAGCCGGGCCGACGCGGAAGCCCTCGTCCAATCCGGCAAACGTGCGGCCGTGCTCATTCTCGGGCCCAAATTTTCCAAACGCGTGGCCCGCTGCTCGTTCCTCTCGCCCGGTTGGCGCGACGGCATGACGCAAATGACCATGTATCCCCATGCCGGCGACCCGATCGCCCTCATGGGTCGAGGGCTATTCGACGAACGCCAAAACGCCCTGCCGCTCTATCTGTTCGACGGCCTCAACCCGTTTCATCGCGAAGGCGTGAATATGCCGCTGCTCGATGTCGAAGTGTTGCGCGATCCGACGCAACAAACCGCGGCCGCCATCATCGACCAGGTCGCCCAGGGGAGTTTGCTGCGTGTCATCATGCCGTGGATGATCGGTCGAGCGTTCGAGAAGATCAGCGATCCGCAATTCCTCGGCTTGCTCGGCAAAGAACCGCAACTGCCGTTGCCCGTGAAGGTGTTTCTGACCAACCCGTTCGTGCCGCTGCAACAAAAGCAACTGAGCATCGGCCTGCAAAACGCCTTACAGAATCTTTTCCCTCGCTACAATCTCACCGCCAAGACTTGGTCCGCCTTGACGCGTTCGCAAGAAACGCCAGCGTCCGGCGCCGAGGCGACGCCGTTTCAAGAAGACGGCATCGGCCTCTTGCGCCGCGGGGGCAGTCGGTATCAAGTTCTCGTGCCTTCATATCTCGTCATGTTCGCATTCTTCCTTGTGCTCACGGTCGGGTGGTTGATCGTCGCCGAGCGCCGGCAGGGGACGCTCAAACGCTTGTCGCTCGCTCCGGTTTCGCGTGCGGAGATTCTTATCGGCAAATTGTTGCCTTGTTTGTTGCTGTCGTGGTTTCAGGGGTTTTGCTTATTGCTCGCGGGCAAGTTTCTGTTTGGCATGAACTGGGGGACGCAGCCGGGCTGGCTGATCGCCGTGGTGCTGGCGACATCGTTCGCGGCGATGGGTTTGGCTCTCTGGGTGGCCGCCCTCGCACGCACCGAAACCCAGGTCGCCATCTATGGAACGCTTTTGGTGCTCGTCTTGGCCGGGCTCAGCGGATGTTTGATGGGCGACCGTTCCATGATGCCGGAAACGATGCAGCAGATTAGCCGGATCACGCCGCACGCCTGGGCGCTCGACGCTTACCGACAACTGCTCACTAACCCGGAGCCGCGAATTGGCATCGTTGTTGAAGCGTGTGTCGTGCTTGTGGGTTTTGGGGTCGCATTTTTGACGTTGGCGTGGTTGAGCTTGAAATGGGAATGATGTTCGCGGCTCTCCGCAGGAGAGCGATGACGTGGCGCCACGATAGAAAATCCGTTCGGTCGGCTACGATCGCGTTTGGTTTGCCGTATTGGCGTGACGGCAGCGCTCTCCTGCGGAGAGCCGCTAACAGACAAACGTAAACTGCTGGATTCTTAACGCGGCGCGATGCGTCCTTCCATCGGGCTCGACGCGGTCGCATAGAGTTTCTTCGGAATGCGGCCCGAGAGATACGCCAATCTTCCTGCTTCACAGGCATAGCGCATCGCCCAGGCCATGCGCAGCGGATCTTGTGCGCTGGCGATACCTGTATTGAGCAAAACGCCGTCGCAACCGAGTTCCATGGCGATGCTCACATCGCTGGCGGTGCCGACGCCCGCGTCGACAATCACAGGATAATCCGGATCGCCGTCTTTGAGATATTCGAGGATGATGCGCAAGTTATTCGGGTTTAAGATTCCCTGGCCGCTGCCGATCGGACTGCCGGCCGGCATGACGCTCACGGCTCCGGCCGCCTTCAAGCGTTTGGCGAGGATGGGGTCGTCGCTGGTGTAAACCAAAACCTGAAAGCCTTCTTTGACAAGCTGCTCGGTCGCTTGCAACGTCGCGATGGGATCGGGAAGGAGCGTTTTCGTATCGCCGAGGCATTCGAGCTTCACCCAGTCGG
This sequence comes from Planctomycetota bacterium, assembly GCA_037139885.1. Classification (GTDB taxonomy): domain Bacteria; phylum Planctomycetota; class Planctomycetia; order Gemmatales; family Gemmataceae; genus JAIEPT01. The sequence goes on along the minus strand of JBAXFO010000001.1, from coordinate 14,618 downwards.
CGCCGGGGTTTTCGAGGTTGGTGAGCAGTTCGCGCGCGAGCCGGGCATGGCGGATCGCGTCTTCGGCGCTGAAGCAGCCGGCGGTGTTGGGCAGGATGGTCAGCTTCTTGAGATCGAGCGAATCGAGAATGTTGCGGCCCGCGCGATCGACAAGGCGTTCGCGGCGCACGGCGACGGTCGTCGCCTCGCAGCCGCTGGCGTCGAGACACTCGCGCATGAGTTCGAACGTTGCATATTTGCCGGTGCCGGTGATGAGTCGGCTTTGGAAAGTGAACTTGCCGATGACGAGAGGCTTGTCGGCTGGCGGGGCGCTGGGTTGTCCGCCGCCGACAAGCGTCACGATTTCGATTTGATCGCCCGCCGCCATTGCGTGCTCGGATTGTTTCGAGCGGGGAATGACGTGTCCGTTGACTTCGACCGCCACCTTGGTCCGGTCGATCTTCAGTTGGGCGAGAAGCTCGGCCAACGTTTTCGACGGTTCGAGCGTGCGCGGTTCGCCGTTGAGTGTGATTGTGAGCATACTGACATTCTAGCGACTGTCCGCGAAAAACCGAAGCCCTGGGGGGCGACGAATCACTCGCTGAGCAGATCGACGATCGCCTTGAGCGAGCCGAGGCCGCCGAGCTCGTTGGCGAGGGTCTTGACCTTCAGAATGGTGGCGACGGCGTCGCTGTTGCCGCTGGCGACGCGGGTCGCAGCTCGCTTTTCCTTGCGAACTTGCTGCTGACCGGCTTGCATCTTACCCTTGACGATATAGACCAAGCCCGACTTGACCTCGATCCCCTGCTTGCCGAGAGTTTCGACCACTTCCTTCGCCTTGATGTCCGGCTGCTGAATAAACAGGTCCCGAATCGCCTTCGACTTGTTCACGCCGCCGTTACTCGATTTCTTCGCCATTTCCGGTTTCTCCAAGAGAGTTAAGACTTCACAGACATGTTGATGATGATATAGAACCGCTCATGCAGACGCCAACAAAAAACTTAATCCTAATCTTTCTACAGACTACGTCCTGGCGTTAATAACAACTTCCGTCGATAGCTTGGGCGACGATTTGAGGGTTTGGTAAATCACACAATAGCGCTCCGTCAATTCGATCAGTTTGGCGATTTGCTCCGCAGTAGCCGGGGATTGGATCGCGAAGACGAGCCGCACCGCCGAGAGCCCGACGGACGCATCGCGGGCGACGCCGAGAGTGCCGCGGAAATCGAGTTCGCCGGTCGCCGTCACGGTTGCGTTCGCGAGCGGAATTCCCAGGGCCGTGGCCACGGCTTTCAGCGTAACTCCCGCGCACGCGACCAGCGCTTCCAAAAGCATGTCCGCCGAACACGCCTGCGAACCGTCGCCCCCCGTCGCCGGATGCAAACCCGCGACGATCGAACCGCGCGGCGAATGGACGACGCAACTCACGTCGTCCGTGGCCAAAGTCCCCGTCACGGCGATGGCGTAATGAGCGGCCGCGGGATCCTCTTTGTACTTGGCCTTGAGGGGAGCCTGGAGCGAGCGAAGCTGTTCGGGAGTCATGGGGATCTCGAAAAAAGAGAATTGGCGATGAATTGGGAGCGCGCTGAGGATTAGAATACAGGAAATCGAAGCCGCACCTTGTCCACGCTGCGGCTCGCATGGCGCGGAGATTCGACGATGTCGTCCCTGGCTGGCAAAATCCTGGTGGCAAGACCGACACTCAAAGACGGTTTCTTTGCCCGGTCGGTCATTCTCCTTTTGCAGCATGGACCCGACGGCGCGTTCGGCCTGGTGCTCAATCGCGCCGAGAAACCGAAAGACCTGCCGTTCCCCGTGCACATTGGCGGCCCTTGTAAGTTTCAGGGCTTGATCCTCATTCACGGTCAAGATGACTGGGTCGACGAAAAGGAACGCGACGCCGCCCAGATCTGCCCGGGAGTTTTCCTGGGGGACGCCGAATGCTTCCAACGCATCGCTCACCCGGAGCCCGGTTCGTCTTGGCGTGTGCGCGTCTTCGCCGGCTATTCGGGTTGGGGGCCCGAGCAGCTCGAACATGAGATGGCGGAAGGCTCGTGGATCGTTCACCCCGCGGCGGCCGCCGAAGTGTTCGAAGTGCCCAACGAGGAACTCTGGGTGCGGATGGCGCCGTCGACGATTCCGGAACCGAGTCTGAACTAATGGTTAGCCGCAGGCGCGGCAGCGGCTCACCGATTCGTCGCCGCGTTCGGTCGAGTTTGTCGAACCTTGAGTCAAACTGCGACTCTTGCCGTTTTTTCCTCACGTCCGCACCGTCCTATTGCGCACGTCGCGCGCTTCTTGACTTGGCTGCCTAATCGCATTTTCTCGTAGTCCCCGCGAGAACGTTGTGCGCGACCCCGATTCGCACAATTGCGTGCGTTCTTGGGACAACGCGTATCGAGCCTCGCCGAACGATCGGCCGAAGTTAAGGGGAGTATGGGCGGGAGAACGCATGTCGCGCCTGGCCCATCGGAAGCAACCCTTTATCCCCGCCGTTCCGGCATGCGCTGAGGAACCTATGAAATTGCCGCGCCGGTTCTTGCTCAGCTTTGGGTCGATCGCCCTCATCTTGAGCGGGAACTTTAGCGTGTCGGCGCAGGAAGCCAGCCGCACCAACCTCATTCAACAACCCGCTCCCTCCTACGAGCGCGCCAAGGATTTTGGCGGAATGTCACGTACTGGCGCTCGACGCACGAAAGTCGTCGAGGCCGTCGATCGCGTAAAAAGCGCGGTCGTCAACATCCACAGCGAACGCACCGTCACCGCCGCCGCCGTCGATTCCTACAACGTCAGCCCGTCCCAAAATCGCGTCAACGGCATGGGCACCGGAATCATCATCGATCCCCGCGGCTACATCGTCACCAATCAACACGTGATCGAAGACGTCAGCCTCCTCCGCATCCGCCTCGCCGACGGCACCACGCATAACGCCTCCGTCTTCGCCCGCTCTCCCGAAACCGATCTCGCCATCATCAAGATCAACCACAGCCATCCCCTGCCGACCATCCCCATCGGCACCGCTCTGGATCTTATGGTCGGCGAAACCGTACTCGCCATCGGCAACGCGTATGGGTATGAACACACCGTCAGCCTCGGCATCGTGTCGGCTTTCAAACGCGATGTGAGTTTGAACAAAGATATGCAGTACAAGTCTCTCATTCAAACCGACGCGAGCATCAACCCCGGCAACTCCGGCGGACCGCTCATCAACATCAACGGCGATCTCGTCGGCGTCAATGTCGCGATTCGGGCCGGGGCCCAGGGCATCGGCTTTGCGATTCCGGCCGACAACATGGTGCGCACGATCAGCGATCTTTTCCGCGCCCGCCGCCGCAACAGCGTTCATGACGGCATGGTCGTCCGCGATCAAGTCGACACGACCTACGACGTCCCCGTCCGCTGGGTCACTGTCGACCGCGTCGAACTCGAAAGCCCGGCCGCCAAAGCCGGCTTGCAAATCGGCGATCGGCTCGAGCAAATCGGCGATGTCCGTATTCGCACGAGCATCGATGTCGAACGTGCGTTTCTCGAAGCGAAAGCCGGCGACGCCCTCGCCCTGGTGATCCGCCGCGACGACAAAGAGCAGCAAACGCAGCTCGTTCTCGCCGGCCCCGATCGCACGCCGCGCGCCATGCCCAACCTCGACGTCGTCTGGCGCAAGCTCGGCGTCCAACTCGCGCCGGTCACGGGCGAGATCGTCGCCAAGCTCAATCGTCAACTCAATGGGGGCTTGGAAGTCACCGCCGTCTTGGATGAAAGCGTCGCTTCCAAAGCCGGCATCCGGAAGGGCGATATTCTCGTCGGTCTCCATCAATGGGAAACGCTGAGCGTCGACAATGTGCAATATGTCCTCACTCATCCGGAACTGGCCACGTTTAGTCCGTTGTCGTTCTACATCCTCCGCCAGGGGCAAGTGCGCCGCGGCTATCTCGCCAACATGAACTGACGGTCGGAATTGTTCGCGGCTCTCCGCAGGAGAGCGCTGACGGCGCGCCATTAACAGCGATGGCGTCCTGTCAGCGCTCTCCTGCGGAGAGCCGCGAACGATTTCAATACTCGTCAACTTCTTAAAACTCCGCGTTGCCGGGAGTGCGTGGAAACGGAATCACATCACGAATATTCCCCATCCCTGTCAATAACAACAGCATGCGTTCCAATCCCAGCCCGAAGCCGGAATGGGGCACGGTGCCGTATTTGCGCAGGTCGAGATACCACCAATACGCCGCCGGGTCGAGCTTCTGCTCTTTCATCCGCTCCACGAGCACATCGTAGCGTTCCTCGCGTTGGCTGCCGCCGATGATTTCGCCGACGCCGGGCACGAGCACGTCCATCGCTCGCACCGTCTTGCCGTCGTCGTTGACGCGCATGTAAAACGGCTTCAGCGTGCGGGGATAGTCGTGCAGGATGACGGTGTTCTTGAAGTGCTTCTCGGTGAGAAAGCGTTCGTGTTCGGATTGAAGATCGATCCCCCATTTCACGGGAAACTCGAACGACGCGCCCGACTTTTCAAGAATCTCGATCGCATCGGTATAAGTCACACGCAAGAAGTCGGTATTGAGAATTCCTTGCAGACGCGTGATCGCTTCTTTGTCGATGCGTTCGGCGAAGAACTTCATGTCTTCGTCGCATTTGGCGAGAGCGTCGGCGACGATGCGTTTGATGAACGCCTCGGCGAGAGTCATGTTGTCTTGCAGATCGAAGAACGCCATTTCGGGTTCGACCATCCAGAACTCGGCCAGATGCCGGCTCGTGTTCGAGTTTTCGGCGCGAAACGTTGGGCCGAAGGTGTAGACCTTACCCAGCGAGCACGCGAAAATTTCCGCCTGCAATTGGCCGCTCACGGTGAGATACGCGGGCTTCTGAAAAAAGTCTTGGGCGAAATCGACAACGCCGGGAGCGGACTGCGGCACCTTGGTGAGGTCGAGCGTCGTCACCTTAAAAAGCTCGCCCGCCCCTTCGCAATCGCTGGCCGTGATGATCGGCGGATGGATGTAAAGGAAGCCGTTTTCTTGAAAAAATTGATGGATCGATTGGCAGACCTGATTGCGGAGTCGGGCCATGGCTCCGAAGGTGTTGGTGCGTGGCCGGAGGTGGGCGATGGTGCGCAAGAATTCGAAGGTCGCCCCTTTCTTTTGCACGGGGAAGCTGGCGTCGGCGGAGCCATAAACGTCGATCTTCGACGCCTTGATTTCGGTGGCCTGCCCTTTCGCGGGCGACTTGAGCACATGCCCCTCGATGCGGACGCTGGCGCCGGTCGTGAGATGTTTGATCTCGGCTTCATAATTGGCCAGGGCCGCCTCGGCGATGACTTGCACGTTGCCCAGGCAGCTGCCGTCGTTGATTTCCAGGAAGCTAAAGCCCCCCTTCGAATCGCGGCGGGTGCGCACCCAGCCTTGCAAGACGACATCCTTGCCCACCGCTTCTTCGCGACGTGCCTCGTTCACGCTGGTTTGCTTCATCGTTCCATCTCCACGATCGCCAAGGGTCGAAGGTTCGCACGCTCGAGGGTTGAGCCCCGCGCGAAGGCGTGGCGCCCCAGATGTGTTTGTACGAACTCGACGCCGCACACGATGGCTGCGGCCGGCCCTGAAAACAAGACGGTTGTCCGAACCTATGCATTCTTCTAACGTAACGTCAATGTTCCCGACCCGGCGGGGACGACTGCAATCACCGATTGGAACCCGAATATGTCAGCCTGGCAACGGACTCACACCTGCGGCGAACTTCGCGAAGCCCACCTCGATCAGACCGTTGTCTTGAATGGCTGGGTCAATACCTCGCGCCGCTACAACGACCAGATTTTCATCGATCTTCGCGACCGCTACGGCCTCACGCAAATCGTGTTTCAAGCCGATCACGACGACTTCCATCATGCCGACGACATCCGCAATGAATGGGTTCTCTCGGTGAAGGGCGTGGTTCATAAACGGCTCGACGGCAAGATCAACGAAAAGCTGCCGACCGGGGCCGTCGAGGTGCAGATCGCGGAATGGACCGTGCTCAACAAATGCCCGACGCCGCCGTTCGAAGTGATGAGCATCCCGCAAGACAAAGGCGTGCTCATGGATCCCGAGCTCGCCAACGAAGACTTACGGCTGCAATATCGCTTTCTCGACCTGCGCCGGCCGACGCTCCAGCGCACGCTGGCCCTGCGCCATCGCCTCAACAAGATCATCCGCGACAGCCTTGATGTCCAGGGCTTTCTCGAATTGGAGACGCCGCTTTTGGGCCGCAGTTCGCCCGAGGGGGCGCGCGATTATCTCGTGCCAAGCCGGGTGACGCCGGGGAGTTGGTATGCGCTCCCGCAATCGCCGCAGCTCTACAAACAATTGCTGATGGTGGCTGGTTATGACAAATACTTTCAGATCGCCCGTTGCTTGCGCGACGAAGACTTGCGCGCCGACCGCCAACCCGAGTTCACGCAGCTCGACGTCGAGATGTCGTTCGTCGAGATGGACGATATCTTCGCGGTGATGGAAAAGCTGACCTACGACATTTTCCGCGCATGCCTGGGCGTCGAGATCCCGCTGCCCTTGCCGCGGCTGAAATACGCGGACGTGATGGCTCGCTATGGCAGCGACAAGCCCGATCTGCGTTATGGCCTGGAGATCGTCGACGTCTCCGCAATCGCGAAACAGACGACGTTCAAAGTCTTCCTCGACGTCATCGAAAAAGGGGGCTTCGTTCGCGGCATCAACGCCAAGGGAGCGGCCGACAAGTTTTCCAACACCGAGCTCAAGCCCGGCGGCAAACTCTCCGAATTCCTCTCCGCTTACGGCGCCAAGGGCCTGGCGTGGCTGAAGGTCGAAGGGGGCAAGCTGACCTCGTCGATCGAGAAATTCTTCCCCCCGGCCGCGCAAGAGGAACTCCGTAAGGCGATGAACGCCGAAAACGGCGACGTGCTCCTGTTCGTGGCCGACAAGGAAGAGGTCGTCTGCGCGGCTCTCGGGGCATTGCGTCAAAACCTGGCCGCCACGCTCAAGCTCTACGACAACTCGAAGCCCGACTACAAGATCGCCTGGGTGATCGATTTCCCGTCGTTCATTTACGACGCGGATGAAAAACGCTTCGCCGCCAACCACCACCCCTTCACGGCCCCGCAAGACGCCGACCTGCCGCTGCTCGAATCCGACCCGGGAGCGGTGAAGGCGAAAGCTTACGACCTTATCATTAACGGCTACGAGTGCGGCGGCGGCAGCATCCGTATCCACAATCCCGAAGTCCAAGCCCGCATGTTCCGCGCCCTGGGCATGACCGACGAACAAGCCCGCGAACGCTTCGGCTTCCTCCTCGACGCCCTCAAATTCGGCGCCCCCCCACACGGCGGCATCGCCCTGGGCATCGACCGCTGGACCATGATGCTCGCCCAAACGACCAACATCCGCGACGTCATCGCCTTCCCCAAGAACCAGAAAGCACGCGACATGATGACCGGGGCGCCTGGACCGGTGGACGCGAAGCAGTTGAAGGAGTTGGGGCTTTAGTTTACGATGCACGCGTATTCCGAATTTGCGGACGGCGAATTCTAGAATGCGAACGCTCGTTGAAACTTGTTTGTCGCTGAGCGGTTTGCTGGCCGTCCTGGGAGCGTTAGCGTGCGCTTTCGTCACGTTTGCCACGAACGACTATCGGCCGATTATTGCTGCCGGGGAGCTCCTCGGAGCGATAGGTCTTTGCTGTTTCACGGCATTGGTCTTGCGTCGCCGGAAGGACGCGGTTTTCTATCTGGCTTGCGGGCGCTTGTTCGGCGAACTCACCAAGACGCAATAATCGGACGACCCGAACCGCCGCTCTCGGACGCCGATCGTGTTTGGGCGGCGGAACTGGCGAAACCCGCTTTGAAATGATGCGGAACGAGCGTTGCATGCGAGGTGCCTTATGCCGTCGCCCTTTCCGGGGATGAATCCGTATCTCGAGAATCGAGATGTCTGGCAAGATTTTCACGACAGCTTTCTGCCGGCGATTCGCGCCTCGTTGGCCCCTCAGATCAGTCCTTATTTCATCGTTAAACTCGAAGAGCGCCTCTACATCCATGAACCCTCCGCGGAAGAGCGCTTACGTGTGGGAAACGCCGACGTCGCTTTAAGCCGGGCCAGCGCTGCCACGAAGGGACCCACGGCAAGCCAGCACGCCCAACTTACGGCGCCCAGGAACCTGAGGGTTTCGACCGATTTCGAAATCGAGAAACAGCTTTACCTCGAGGTTCAAACCCGGACCAATCGCGAAGTCGTGGCCATCATTGAGTTGTTGAGCCCGTCGAATAAGAAGCCAGGCATGGATCGCGATCAGTACATCGCGAAGAGACGCGGCATTCTTCATAGCCAGGCCAACTTTATCGAGATCGATCTCTTGCGCGGCTGGGAGCGAATGCCAGTCGAGGAGATGCCGCTTTGCGATTACGGCGTCCTCGTAAGCCGGTACGAGAATCGGCCGGACGTCGGGTTCTGGCCCCTTCTCCTTGCCGACCGACTCCCCACGATTCCTGTCCCGTTACGGAATCCCGCGATCGAGGCTTCGCTCGATCTGCAACAAATCCTTCACGGGGTTTACGATCAGGCCTACTATAAAGACTACATTTACAAGACCGCCCCCGAACCGCCGCTTGTTGGCGCCGATCTCGAATGGGCAAACGCAGTCCTTGTATCGTCGGGGATCAATATCTCGTGAGCCAAAAAACCTGGGGCGGACGTTTCAGCGGCGAAACCAACACCCGCGTCGAACTCTTCACCGAGTCGATCAGCTTCGATCAACGCCTGTATAAACAGGACATTCTCGCCAGCCAGGCTCATGCCCGCATGTTGGCCGAGGTTGGCGTGCTCACGGGCGCCGAGGCGGAGCAGATCGTCGGCGCTTTGAGCGAGATTCAGGGGACGATCGAACGCGGCGAGATGGCGTATTCGATTTCGCTCGAAGACATTCATACGCACATCGAACGCGCCCTCATCGAAAAGCTCGGCGATGTCGGACGCAAGCTGCACACGGGCCGCAGCCGTAACGATCAGGTCATCACCGACGTCAAACTCTGGACGCGTGGCGCTCTCGACGACATTGACGCGAAATTGCTCGAACTGCAAAAGTCGCTGATTGTCGCCGCCGAGGCGTGCGGCGATCTCGTCATCCCCGGCTACACCCATTTCCAGCGTGCCCAGCCCGTGCTCGCCACGCATTATTTTCTCTGCTATGTCGAGAAGGCCCAACGCGATCGCGAACGCCTTGCCGACACGCGCAAACGCGTCAACATCCTGTCGCTGGGAGCCGCGGCCTTGGCGGGAACATCGATCCCGATCGATCGCCACAGCGTCGAGAAAAAGCTCGGCTTCGAGGGCGTGGCCGCCAACAGTTTGGACGTGTCCAGCGACCGCGACTTCTTGATTGAATTCGTCTTCGATCTGACGCTCATCGCCCTCCACCTCGCCGGTTGGGCGGAGGAATGGATTCTCTGGTCGACGACGGAGTTCAACTTTCTGAACCTGCCCGATGGCTTTTGCACCGGGTCGAGCATCATGCCGCACAAGAAGAATCCCGACGTTCTCGAGCTAATCCGCGGCAAATCGGCGCGCGTCGTCGGCAAGCTTCAGCAGCTTCTCGTGCTCATCAAGGGACTGCCGCTCGCATACAACCGCGATCTGCAAGAAGACAAGGAAGCCTTGTTCGACGCCTACGACACCGTCGCCATCACGCTCGAACTGGCGGCCGGGCTGATTCGCGAGACCCGTTTCAAGACGGACTCCATCAACGCTCGCCTCGAGGATGGGTATCTCGATGCGACGACGTTCATGGAACATCTCGCGAGCAAAGGCGTGCCGCTGCGCTCGGCTCATGAAGCGGTCGGCAAACTGGTGCGGATGTGCGAAGAGTCGCGCATGCGTCTTGCGGAGCTGCCGGCCGAGGTTTTCGACGGCATCCATCCGGGATTAAGCAAAACGGTGTATGGGGTGCTCGGCGTTCGAAATGCGATCCAGGCGTTCAAAAGCTACGGTTCGACGTGTCCCGCGGAAGTGGCCAAGCAGTTAGCTGCGTGGAGATCACGCGTCGCCAGTCAGATATCCGTGAAGTAGCGTCCGTTTTCCGCACAAATGCTCTCGCAGAAAGCTTTGTCTGCGAGAGCTTTTTCGTCGTCAAACAGTTCCCTACGCCCCCAAAGCCGCCAATACGGCATCGCCCATTTCGGTCGTCGTCGCCTTGCCGCCCAGGTCGGGCGTCAGCGTCTTGCGATCCTTGAGCACTTTGGCGACGGCCGCATGCAACGCGGCTCCGGCTTTCGGCTGACCGAGATGATCGAGCAGCAGTTTCGCCGACAAGATCGCGGCCATCGGATTCGCGATGCCTTTGCCGGCGATGTCCGGGGCGGAGCCGTGCACGGGCTCGAACATGCTCGGGAACGTCCGCTCGGGATTGATGTTGGCGCTGGAGGCCAGGCCGACGGAACCGGTCACTTGCGCCGAAAGGTCCGTCAAAATGTCGCCGAAAAGATTGCTGGCGACGACCACATCGAACACTTCGGGCTTGCGCACGAAATCCATGGCTGCGGCGTCGACGAGCAACGAGTTCGACTGGACGTCGGGGTAGTCCTTTTTCACATCGTTGAACGTCTCGTCCCACAGCCCCAGCGTATAGGTGAGGGCGTTCGCCTTGCTGATCGAAGTGACTTTCTTGCGGCGGCCCGGAGCGCGGGCGGCGTTGAACGCGGCGCGCATGATGCGTTCGCAACCGCGGCGCGTGAACACGGCCGTGGCCAGAGCGGTTTCGGAGGGGGTGCCGGGATAAAGGCGGCCGCCGATCGGGGCATATTCGCCTTCCGTGTTTTCGCGGAAGACGAGCATATCGATGCTGCCGGGCGCCTTATCCCGCAGCGGCGATTGCACGCCATCGAAAAGGAACGCCGGACGCAGGTTGACGTATTGGTCGTAAAGCCGGCGCATCGGCAGCAGCAAGCCGTGCACGGTGACGACTTCGGGCACGGCTGGGTCGCCAACCGCTCCGAAGAGAATCGCGTCGTGTTTCTTGAGGATGTCCCAACCATCGGCGGGCAGGATGGCGCCCGTCTTCTTGTAGAACTCGGAGCCCCAGGGGAGATGGTTCCACTCGAAGGCGCCCTTGTCGCGCGCCAGGGCGGCATCGACGACGCGAATCGCCTGATCGATCACTTCCGGGCCGATGCCATCGCCACCCAACACGGCGATCTTGTTCGCTGCCATGAAAACTCCTGAATGGGACTTCTGTACACGACCGGCTCACCCGCGTCGCTGCGGTGCGGCCCGAGGAAAATTTCGAAAATTCTCTCAAGTTTGCGAGGCTCGCTGCCGATTCTTTTCTATTGAAGGTCACGCGAGCTGCCCACGAGCCAAGAGCCCGAGAAACGGGAGCCATGCATAATCTGGGAAAGATAACTTGTCGTTCACGGCTGGGGATGTGGTCTCTGGTCCTCTTCGTCTGCGCCGTCAGCATGACGCTGCTTTCCGGTTGCACGTCGTTAACGGCCGACAAAAAGAAGTCGGCCGACCCCATCCTGGGCGAAGTCCATCCGCAAGGCAACAACCCTTACGGTCCGGCCCCGCCGACCGATAAAAAGGTCAACGCCGAGACGACCGGGCAGAAATCGTCGATGAACGTGCCGAACGACCCGGTGATCGGCCCCAGCCCGACCAGCAACGCGTATCTCGCGAGCATCACGAAGCCGCTCCCGGGCAGCCAGGCTCTCGCGATCAACGACGGCAAAGCCCCGGGGACGTTTCAATTGACCGCGAACGCTGAACCGCTCGTTCGGCCCGTGCCCAAAGACCCGGCCTTCGTCAACGGTTCCTGGGTGGCGCCGCCGACGACGCCCCCCGCGGGTTCCGGTGCGTTCGCCGCCCAACCGAGCAATTTCGTCGATCCGCAAACCGCACTGCTCCAGGCTCGCGGCGTCACGCAACATCGCGTCGACCCGCAACCCGACGGCTCCGTTCGTCTTATCGCCGTCGCGCCGCAGTCGGGCAACCCGTCGCAACTGCGCACGTACGACGTCGTCGCCCGCGACTATGCGGCGGCGGTGCAAGCCGTTCTTCAGCAAATGGAACAAGGAAAGTGATCGGCGCCCATGCGGAACAAGCGGGCGGCGCTGCCCGCTTGGCGTCGTGATCGATCGTTCGCTTTTCCCACACCTTAAGACGTCCCAAGCACGGCGGCAGCTTGTTCCACGGGCGCCGGCAGGTGATAAAACGCCAGGCCGAGAATCACGTAAACCGCCAGCAGCAGCGCCCCTTCCATCCAGTGGCTTTCGCCGTCCTGCGAGACGAGCGCCATCACGCCCATGGCGATCGTGACGGAGACCACTTCCAGCGGCGTGAAGTGCAAGTCCATCGGATCGCCCATCAAAACGCTCGCCAGCACCAGCGCCGGGGCCACGAACATGGCCACTTGAATGCTGCTGCCGACGGCGATGGTGACGCTCAAATCCATCTTGTCTTTGAGGGCCATCAACACCGCGGTGGAATGCTCGGCCGCGTTGCCAATGATGGCGACGACGATGACGCCGACGAAAATTTTCGTCATGCCCAGCGCCTTGGCCGCCTCTTCGACCGAGCCTACCAGAAACTCGCTCATGAGGGCGACGCCCGCCGTGGCGATGACGAGAATCGTGAGCGCCTTGGCCCGGCTCCATTCCGGTTCGGTCACTTCTTCCGGCCCCCACTCCGGCTTGGGTTCGGCGAAAAGATGATGGTGCGTCTTGAGCGTGAAGAACAGGCTCAAGACATACATGATCGCCAAGATGATCGCGATCTCTTCGCTCAGATGTTCAAGATCTTTGCTCGGCGCCTGGGTTCCAGCGGCGATGTAGAAGAAGATCGTCGGCACCATGAGGCCGATCGCGGCGAGGGCCATCATCGTCGTGCCCAAACCGGCGGCGGTGCGGTTGAATGTTTGCCGGGGATAACGCAGACCGCCGACGAGAATCGACAGCCCGAGCACCAGCAAAACATTGCCGATGATGGAACCGGTGATGCTCGCCTTGACGATGTCGTGCTCGCCTTGACGCAGCGCCAGCAGGGCGATGATGAGCTCGGCGGCGTTGCCGAAGGTGGCGTTGAGCAGACCGCCGGCCGCGGGGCCCATACTCTCGGCGAGGCTTTCCGTCGCCCGCCCCATGATGCCGGCGAGGGGAATGATCGCAAGGCACGAGGCCGCGAAAAGGGCGAGTTCGTTCGCATGCATGAAGCGCAGGCCGCATGCGATGGGAAAGGCGATGAGCAAGTAATAGAGCGGGGGAATGCCGAAGAGTTGCGGCAAGGTCTTCTTGGGTTCGTTCATGCCGAAATCCGTGTCGGTCCGCGGGGTATTCGTTGGTTCCCGAATCTCTACGATTGTATTCATTCCCCACGCTGGCGGAGGCGATTCGCGTTCTCTTGCGACGAAAGCCGCCATCGATACTTGGAGACTCGGATGCAAGCTCGTCAGGTCGCAGTGATGGAACCGTTCAAGGTCGACGTTCGCCCCGCCGAACTGCCGGCCCCGGCCGAAAATCAGATTCTTGTCGAGGCTCACGTCAGCGGCGTCAGCCCCGGCACCGAACTCGCGGTCTATACGGGAACTCACCAGTGGCTGAAAGACCCGAACCTGCCCGACTGGAAGTTCCCCTTCCGCTCGGGCTACAGCGCTGCGGGCGTGATCGTGGCCGTGGGTTCGGGCATCAAGGGATGGAAGGCCGGCGACCGCGTCAGCTATCCGGGCAACCATGCCTCGCACGAACTCCTCACCGTGGGCCATGAACGGGGCCGCTGGTGGAAGCTTCCCGACCATCTCGACTTCGAAAAGGCGGCCCTGGCTTGCATCTTGCGCTACGGCATGGGCGCGTCGATCCGCGCGGGCCTGACGCTGGGCCGTTCGTTCGCCGTCCTGGGCCTGGGCATGATCGGGCAATCGGCGCTGCGCTGCGCCATGGCGGCCGGGGCGAATCCGGTGATCGGCATCGATTCCGTCAAGATGCGCCGCGACGCCGCCCTCGCCGCCGGAGCCGACCTCGTTCTCGACCCCAACGATCCGACTTACATTCAACAGCTTCAGGAATTTCTCGGGGCGCGCGGCGCCGAGATCGTCGCCGACTGCACCGGCGTGCCCGACGCCGTGCCCGTGGCCATGTCGCTGGCGGACAACGCGGGCCAGGTCGTCGTCGTCGGCAGTCCCCGCGGCAAAGCCCAAAACGTCAACTTCTACGACGATCTGCATCGCCGTTACATCGAAGTTTCCGGCGGCCACGGCAACATGCTCTTCGAACCCGCCCACACCCGCCTCGCTGGCGCCTGGGACATCAACAAAGCCCAAAAATGGCTCCTCGCCAGCCTGGCCGCGGGCCGTATCAACCTGGAAAAGCTGATCACCCACCGCATCAAACCGGAAGGCCTCGGCGACGCGTATGAGGGGCTGCTGAAGAAGAAGGACGAGTATTTGTGCGTGGTCATGAATTGGAAGTGACCAACAATGGGTCAATCCCGACCCATCAGCGGAGCGCGGACGGCACGTCATCTCGGTGACGTGTCGAAGTCCGCGCTCCGCTGACGCATCGCGACTGACCAAAGAACGAGAAGCGAAGAGCCTCGTCGCTCGTCCCTCAATCGTTCGAACTGAAATCGTCTTCCGAAAACAGCACGAAATTCTGCCGT